>NZ_JBHWZJ010000018.1:0-41899 GCF_042728415.1 Streptomyces sp. NPDC060198
CCGACGTGACAAGCCGCCTACGAGCTCTTTACGCCCAATAATTCCGGACAACGCTTGCGCCCTACGTATTACCGCGGCTGCTGGCACGTAGTTAGCCGGCGCTTCTTCTGCAGGTACCGTCACTTTCGCTTCTTCCCTGCTGAAAGAGGTTTACAACCCGAAGGCCGTCATCCCTCACGCGGCGTCGCTGCATCAGGCTTTCGCCCATTGTGCAATATTCCCCACTGCTGCCTCCCGTAGGAGTCTGGGCCGTGTCTCAGTCCCAGTGTGGCCGGTCGCCCTCTCAGGCCGGCTACCCGTCGTCGCCTTGGTAGGCCATTACCCCACCAACAAGCTGATAGGCCGCGGGCTCATCCTTCACCGCCGGAGCTTTTAACCCCGTCCCATGCGGGACAGAGTGTTATCCGGTATTAGACCCCGTTTCCAGGGCTTGTCCCAGAGTGAAGGGCAGATTGCCCACGTGTTACTCACCCGTTCGCCACTAATCCACCCCGAAAGGCTTCATCGTTCGACTTGCATGTGTTAAGCACGCCGCCAGCGTTCGTCCTGAGCCAGGATCAAACTCTCCGTGAATGTTTTCCCGTAATCGGGATCACAACACGAGAGCGGAACGACCAGGTCGGAATATGACCGGTCGTTCACAGCGTCCTCGCTGTTGTTGCCCACCGGACCGTTAAGTGCCGGTAGGACTTTTCAAAGGAACCACCAACCTGCCGAAGCAGGCCGGGGTATCAACATATCTGGCGTTGACTTTTGGCACGCTGTTGAGTTCTCAAGGAACGGACGCTTCCTTCGGTCCCGTTTCACCGGGGCCCTCCGGGCGCTTCCCTTCGTTCTTGCGTTTCCGACTCTATCAGACTCTTTTGCGTCCGATTCCCGGTCGAAGCGGGTCAAGCAATTTTCACTTTCCAGTTCTTCGCTTTCGCGCTTCCCTTTCCGGCGAGTCCGACTCTATCAGGCAATTCCATTCCCTCTGACCCGGCCCCCGCAGGCATGCGGAAGCCCGATCCGGGCAAGATTTGACTGGAGATTCGCCGCCGACCCCAGGACACGAAGTCGCGGCGGGGTCAAGCAGGTTTACGACAGTACAGCCTCGCCGGGAGACGAGGCAAATCGCTCCCGGTGCACTTCTACGTCAGCCAAACGGGACATCTCAGGCGGAACCGCGCCTTAACATGACTTACTCTGCTGAGGAGTACGCCGCCCTGCGACATGAAGCGGGGGTGGTCGTCGAGCAGGCACGCCCCAGCTCCACCTCCCGGAGGCACCCATGACCCACGTGACGTCCCCCCTCAGCGGACAGGCCATCGGACTGGCCGCGGTCCCCGACCCGGTCTTCTCGGGCGCGATGGTGGGGCCCGGCACGGCCATCGACCCCGTCCGGGAGCCCGGCGAAGCGGTCTCGCCGGTCGACGGAGTCGTGGTTTCCCTGCACCCGCACGCGTTCGTGGTGGTGGACGGTGAGGGACACGGTGTACTGACGCACCTGGGCATCGACACCGTCCAGCTCAACGGCGAGGGGTTCGAACTCCTCATCAACAAGGGGGACACCGTCGCACGCGGACAGGCCGTCGTGCGGTGGAATCCGGTCGACGTCGAGGCGGCCGGGAAGTCTCCCATCTGTCCCGTCGTGGCCCTGGAGGCCACGGCCGACTCCCTCTCGGACCTCCTGGAGTCGGGCGAGGTGAAAGCGGGCGGCGCCCTTTTCGGCTGGCAGTGACCCTGCCTTTCCATGACGAACCAGTCCGACGTACACCGCGGGGGTTCCACCGCCGCACAACCGAAAGGCGGGTGAAATGGAGACAACGCTGCGAGGCGTCGGCGTGAGCCACGGGGTGGCCATCGGCGAGGTCCGGCACATGGGGACCGCGGTGCTGGAACCGCCGGTCAGGCAGATCCTCCCGGAGGAGACGGAACGGGAGAAGGGGCGCGCCCGTCAGGCCGTGGAGGCCGTCGCGGCCGACCTGGTCGCACGCGGCAATCTCGCCGGCGGCGAGGCGCAGGGGGTGCTGGAGGCGCAGGCCATGATGGCGCAGGACCCCGAGCTGATGACCGACGTCGAGCGGCGCATCGCCGAGGGGAGCACGGCCGAGCGCGGTCTGTACGACGCGTTCGCCGCCTACCGCACGCTGCTGGCCAACGCCGGGGAGTACCTCGCGGGGAGGGTCGCCGACCTCGACGACGTACGCAACCGGATCGTGGCGCGGCTGCTCGGAGTGCCGATGCCGGGGGTCCCGGACAGCGACCATCCTTATGTGCTCATCGCACGCGATCTGGCTCCGGCCGACACCGCGCTGCTCGATCCGGCGCTGGTGCTCGGTTTCGTCACCGAGGAGGGCGGGCCGACCAGCCACAGCGCGATCCTGGCGCGGGCGCTCGGGGTGCCGGCCGTCGTCGCGCTGCCCGGGGCGGGCGAGCTGGCCGAAGGCGTGGTGGTCGCGGTGGACGGCGGCACCGGAGAGGTCTTCGTCGAACCCAGCGCCGAGAAGCGGGCCGCTCTGGAGGGTGCGGCGGCGGCACGTGAGGCGGCGCTGGCCGCCTCCAGCGGCCCGGGCGCCACGTCCGACGGGCACAAGATGCCGCTGCTGGCCAACATCGGCGGCCCGGGCGACGTGCCGGCGGCGCTGCAGGCCGGCGCGGAGGGCATCGGGCTCTTCCGCACGGAGTTCCTGTTCCTGGACGACAGCGAGCAGGCGCCCTCGGAGGAGAAGCAGATCGCGGCGTACCGCGCGGTGCTGGAGGCGTTTCCCGAGGGCCGGGTCGTCGTCCGGGTGCTCGATGCCGGAGCGGACAAGCCGCTGGCCTTCCTCACCCCGGCCGACGAGCCGAACCCCGCGCTCGGGGTGCGGGGGCTGCGCAGCCTGCTGGACCACCCCGACGTCCTGCGCACCCAGCTGACCGCGCTGTCCAAGGCCGCCGGGGGGCAGTCGGCTCAGCTGGAGGTCATGGCGCCGATGGTCGCCGACCGCACCGACGCGAAGCACTTCGCCGACGCCTGCCGCGAGGCGGGGCTGCGGGCGAAGGTCGGGGCGATGGTGGAGATCCCGTCCGCCGCGCTCCGGGCCCGCTCGGTGCTCCAGGAGGTGGAGTTCCTCTCGCTGGGCACCAACGACCTCGCGCAGTACACCTTCGCCGCCGACCGGCAGGTGGGCGCGGTGTCCCGGTTGCAGGACCCGTGGCAGCCGGCGCTCCTGGACCTGGTGGCGCTGTCGGCGGACGGGGCGCGCGCCGAGGGCAGGAGTTGTGGAGTCTGCGGTGAGGCCGCGGCCGATCCGCTGCTCGCCTGTGTGCTGACCGGGCTCGGGGTCACCTCGTTGTCGATGGGCGCCGCCTCCCTCCCCTACGTACGGGCGACGCTCTCGCAGTACACGTTGGCGCAGTGCGAGCGTGCCGCCGCCGCGGCGCGGGCGGCGGACTCCGCGGAGGATGCGCGGAGCGCTGCACGGGCGGTGCTGGAGGGCGCGTAACGGCACCCGGAGGCAAGGGTGCGTGGGGCTCCCCGCCGCGGTGACGGAGAGCCCCGTGCGTGTGGGAGCGGGTCAGTGGTGGGGCCGGGGTTCCTCGGCTCCGATGTCGAATCCCGCGCGGTAGTCCACGTCCGGTTCAGGGCCTACCGGTTCACCGGTACCCGCGTCGGTGCAGTACGCGGAGAACACCTCACCGGCCGTCAGCGGGAGGAGGCTGCCCCGGTCGAGCCGCCAGCCGTGGACGCGGTCCGGCGCGTCGGGGGTGGCGGTGCGCAGGACGACTCCTCCTGGCGCCTCCAGCGCGACACCCACCGCGAGTACGGTCGCGAGCTCCGTCCCTTCGGCGGGTGAGAGAACGGGCGGGCGGCCGCCGTCCTGCCGGGTGTGGAGGACGGCGAGGAGCCGGTCGTCGGTGGAGCGGATGGAGCAGACGATGTGGTGGGTGCCCGCTCCGGCGGTTTCCAGAAGCCGGAGAAGCAGGTGCGAGGCGCGGTCGAAGGCGGCCCCGCCGATGTCCTGGCCGCAGTCGGCGCACGCGCCGAGGTCCGCCAGGAGCACGGTGGCGTACTCCCAGGTCGCGCGGCGCACCACGCGGGAGACGAGGAGTGGCAGGAGCCGGTCGAGCGGCTGCCCCGTGTAGGGGATCGTGGCACCGGCGGCCGCGATCTCGGCGGTGAAGCGGGTGCGGGCGTCGGCGCTGTCGGGGTCGAGCCGGTGTTCCGCGCAGAATTCGCCGAACTCTGTCGGGTCGAAGAGCGCCAGGCTGGTGTGGAGTCCCTCGGCCTCGAACCCTCGCAGCAGCCCCTCCACCTCGCGCAGGTAGGCGGCGTGGTCGTCGAACGGGAAGGTCTGGTAGGTGCGCATTGCCGCGAAGTCCTGCGGGTCGACCAGGACGCCGACCGTGCCGGGTACTTCGCGGCGCAGGGCGCGGCGGCCGGCCCGGGGCCGCCGCCGGTCGGGCGGGGTCCCGGTACGCCGGGTGCGTCGGGTGGTGCCGGCTGCGCGGTCGTCGCGGTCGGTGTGTCCGGTGCGGTTCATGAGCGGTGCTCCCCCTGGGTACGATCCAACTGTGCTCACTCAGCGTAACCAGAGGGTCTGACAGTGAGGATGTACTCGGCATTCCCCGGGGGCCTGACTCAGGGTCTGACTGACGCTTCGGCTGTCTGTCCGTTGAATCGTCGGCCTTCGAGGGATGCCACCGCGTGTGCTCGCGGGCGTCCGTGACCTCATAGGAGCTTGGCCGTCAGCCTCATCACTGTCTCGTCCGTCTGCCCGGGCAGCACACGCTGATCCTGTATCCATACGGAAGGACGGCAGAGCCGAGCATGTCAGCGCCCGAGATAGCGGTGATCGGTGGAATCGACACCCACACCGACGTTCACCAGGCCGCAGTGATCGACTCGGTCGGCCGCCACCTGGACACGCAGCCGTTCGAAACGAACTCGGTCGGCTACGAACAGCTGCTGGCCTGGCTGCGTGCCCAGGGCGAGGTCATCGCGGTCGGGATGGAGGGCACAGGCGCCTACGGCGCCGAACTCGCCCGGTTCCTCACGGCCAGCGGCATCACTGTCGTCGAGGTCGACCGCCCGGACCGAAAGGCCAGGCGGGCCCACGGCAAGTCCGACCCGATCGACGCCTACGCGGCGGCCACCGCCGTCCTGTCCGGTCGCGCGAGCGGAACTCCGAAGAGCCGGGACGGGATCGTGGAAGCGATCCGCGCGCTGCGTGTGGTCCGCAAGAGCGCGGTCAAGGCGCGGACGCAGACCATCAACCAGATCCGCGCTCTGATGGTCACCGCGCCCTCCGCCCTGCGGGACAAATTGCGAGGACTGCCCACCAGCCTGCTGATCGACACCCTCGCCCGGACCCGGCCCGTCGGTGACCTCACGGACCCGGCCTGCGCGGCCAAGACCGCGCTCCGCCGCCTCGCCCGGCGTTACCAGGCCCTTCAGCAGGAGATCAAAGAGGCCGACGCGGACCTGGCTCCCCTCGTGACTCGGGCGGCACCCAGCCTCGTCGCACTGCCCGGGGTGGGCACCGAGACGGCCGGCCAACTGCTGATCACCGCGGGGGACAACCCCGACAGGCTCCGGTCCGAAGCATCTTTCGCGCACCTTTGTGGGGCCGCCCCGATCCCCGCCTCGTCCGGCCGGACCAACCGTCACCGCATCAACCGCGGCGGGGACCGCAACGCCAACAGTGCCCTCTACACCATCGTCCTGGTCCGCATGCGGCACGACCAACGGACCCGGAATACGTCGCCAGACGCACCACCGAGGGCATGTCCACCAAAGACATCATGCGGTGCCTCAAGAGGTTCGTCGCCCGCGAGGTCTATAGGCACCTCAGGAGCACAGGCATTTTGAACACGGCGGTCTCGGGCGGAGGTGGATCATGATGCCGACTGGCTGCCGTCCGCGTCGTCGAGCGACGCGGCCGCGGCCAGCCGCTCGACGAACATCCGGAAGTCCGTTGCCAGCGGGAGCTCCGTGTCGGTGTCCACGTCGAACCACGTCACGGACGGCTCCCCGCGCTCTCCGCATGTCCGGTAATCGAGGGCGATCCAGCAGTGGCCATCACCGGAGAGCAGAACGAGAGGTGAAGGAAGACCCCATTCCTCAACCAGGTAAGGCGAATCCAGCAACGACGGCTGGCCGTCGTGACGGCCGATGCCCATCATGTCGTCGAGCGGAACGTGGTTCTCGCTCCACGACGTCGGCACATCGGTCGGGAACGCGTTCCACACCTCCGCCACCAGGCCGCCGTTCTGGACTCGCAGGATCTCCAGCAACGAGGCTGGCAGAAGGACACCGAGCTGGCGCTCGGCATCCTGAACGACCGCGTCGGTCAGCGGTAGCTGAACCCCGTACAGGCCCTCGCCCCAGAACGTCGCCTTAACCTCATCAAACCGAGCCACGAGCGCATCCTACGGACCTCGCCGCCCGACTTGACGATCTATAGGAGCTTCACTGGTACTCGCGACGGGGACCGGTGGTCGTGGCTGCGGGCCCGGCCGATGGCCTGCCGTGCGGGAGCACCACCTCGACCACGGTCGCCGAGCACTTCCGAGTTGATCTCCACCGGGGCCGGAACACCCGGTCGGCCGCTGCCGCCGGGTCCGAGCTCCGGCAGGAAGGCGACCGGGTGATCATGCGCGGCCACCTTCACCTGACCGACGACGAAGGCGCCTGCCTCCGGATGAGCCACTGGACTGTGCTGTTCGACCTGGCATCACCCGTCCCCAGCAGCCTGGACGGGTCCTGGGTGGAGATCGGCGTCGGAACACAGAGCGTCTCCCTTCACCCCTACCGGACCTGACCACCATCAAGTTCCCCGGTCCCTCGACTGCCCAACGGAGCGGCAACGGGTCGCGTCAGCGACGGGTGCGGGCCAGTTCGGCGTAGAAGGAGAGGAGGCCGACGTCGTCGATGGAGCCGGCGTTGACCGCCTTGTCCAGGGGCGTTCCCTGGAGAAGGCGCTTGACCGGGACCTCGATGCGCTTGCCCGTGAGGGTGTGCGGGATGGCGGGTACCTCGATGACCTCGTCGGGCACGTGGCGCGGGGAGAGGTTCTCACGAAGGGTGCGCGCGATCGCGGTGCGGAGCCCGTCGTCGAGTACGGCGCCGTCGGCGAGGTGGACGAAGAGCGGCATCCAGTAGCCGCCGTCGGGCTGTTCGATGCCCACGACGAGGGATTCGCGGATCTGCGGCAGCCGCTCGACGGCCTCGTAGATGTCCGCGGAGCCCATACGCACGCCTTGGCGGTTGAGGGTGGAGTCGGAGCGGCCGTGGATGATCACGGAGCCGCGTGGGGTGAGGGTGATCCAGTCGCCGTGGCGCCAGACGCCGGGGTAGGTGTCGAAGTAACTGTCGTGGTACCGGCTGCCGTCCGGGTCGTTCCAGAAGCGCAGCGGCATGGAGGGCATGGGTGCGGTGACGACGAGTTCGCCGACCTCCCCCAGGTGTGGCTTGCCCTCCGCGTCCCAGGACTGGAGGTCGGTGCCGAGGCAGGGGGCCTGCAGTTCGCCGATGTGGACGGGGAGGGTGGCGACCGCGCCGGCGAAGCAGCTGCAGACGTCGGTGCCGCCGCTGACGGAAGCGATCCACAGGTCGTCGGTGATCTCGTCGTGCAGCCAGCGAAACCCGTCCGGGGGCAGTGGCGAGCCGGTGGTGGCCACGCACTGGACGCGGCTGAGGTCCAGGTCGCGCCCGGGGTGGGCGCCGGCTTTGCGGCAGGCCATGACGTAGGCGGCCGAGGTGCCGAAGAAGGTGGCTCCGGTCTGTTCGGCGACGCGCCACTGGGCGCTGATGTCGGGGTGTCCGGGGCTGCCGTCGTACAGCACGACGGTGGTGCCGGTGAGGAGGCCGGATACGAGGAAGTTCCACATCATCCAGCCAGTGGAGGTGTACCAGAAGAAGCGGTCCTCGGGACCGAGGTCGCAGTGGAGTCCGAGCTGCTTGTAGTGCTCCAGCAGGATGCCGCCCTGGGACTGCACGATGGCCTTGGGCAGTCCGGTGGTGCCGGAGGAGTAGAGGACCCAGAGCGGGTGGGCGAAGGGGACTTGTTCGAAGCGGGGTTCGGGGTCGCCGGCGGTGAGGTCGCCCCACGCGAGGGTGCCCTCCGGGGCGGGGGTGCCGAGGAGCGGTACGTGGACGACGGCACGCAGGGTGGGGAGTTCCCGGCGGAGTTCATCGACGGTCTCGGTCCGGTCGTGTTCCTTGCCGCCGTAGCGGTAGCCGTCGATGGTGAAGAGGACGACGGGTTCGACCTGCTGGAAGCGGTCGAGGACGCTGCGGGCGCCGAAGTCGGGGGCGCAGGAGGTCCAGACCCCGCCGACGGCGGCGGTGGCGAGAAACGCGACGACGGCCTGGGGGATGTTCGGGAGGTAGCCGCTGACCCGGTCGCCGGGGGTGACGCCGAGGGCGCGCAGTTCCGCGGCGAGGGAGCCGACCTGGCGGCGGAGTTCGGACCAGCTCATCACCGCCTGGGCCTGTGTCTCGTCGACGTGGAAGAGCGCGGGTGCGTCGGCGCGCAGCGGGTCCTCGGAGGTGCGCAGGGCGTGTTCGGCGTAGTTGAGGGTGGCGCCGGGGAACCATTCGGCGCCCGGCATGGAGCGGTTCGCGAGGACGGTCTCGTACGGGGTGGAGAACCGGATGTCGAACCATTCGGCGACGGCCCGCCAGAAGGTGTCGAGCTCCTCGACGGACCAGCGGTGCAGGGCCGGATATCCGCCTTCGGTGGGGGCCCCGTGGTGTTCGGCCGCCCAGCTCTGGAAGCGTGTGACGGCCGCTGCGGCGACGCGTTCGGGGCCGGGCTGCCAGAGGGGGGCTTCGTCGGCTGCTGAGGTCATCGGGCGGCTCCTGGCTGGCGGGTGCGCGGGTGGGCGTCCGGCGCCCACGGGCGGGGGGTGGTCTGCGTGGGCGACCGCCCTTGAGGACGATGCCATGTGATCGTCCCCGGCACCAGGGTCGGTCGGGCGGGTTCGGGGCGTGGCGGTCGTCGGGCCCGCGCGGCGCCCGGACCGGGGTGTGCGTGTACGTCCGCCGGGCCTGGGGTGAACGGAAGTTGAACGAAACGCTCGCCCGGTTCGACTGGTGGCAAGGTGTGCGCCATGGACGGTCATGACCTGGTGCGCACGGTGAAGTTGATGGGTTCGGTCGGCGGTGTGCGGACGGCCTGGAGGTCGTGGCGCGGGGACCTCTGGGCGCCGCGGCAGCGGGGGCCGGAGCTGGCCAGGGTGCCCGGACCGCTGCTGGGGGCGGATCCCGGGCCGGGGGGCGGTGTGGTGCGGTTCGCCCGTTCGGAGCTGAGCATCCGGGTGGCGGCGGGGGGAGCGGTGTTCTGGGCCTGGGACGGGGCCGGCCGGCTTCCGTCGTGCGGCCTGCCGGGCACGGAGCCGGCGGCCGATCCGCGGGCGCGGCTGGAGCCGGGCACGGACGGTGGCTGGCAGGTGGTGTCGGAGCGTCTGACGGTGTCGGTGTCGCGCGACGGGGCGGTGGAGTTGCGGACTCCGGGTGGGGTCCGGCTGCGGCGGGAGCTGCCGCCGCGCTGGTGGGAGGCGGTGGGCGGGGGGCCCGTGCGGTGGGTGCAGCGGGCGGAACTCCCGGCGGACGCGCGGTTCTTCGGGCTCGGCGGGCCGCCGTCGGGCCCCCGGTTGCGGAGCGGTACCTACCCGCTGGGCGGGGCGGGTACGGGGCGGTCCGCCCAGAGGGACGGGGGGACGGCCGGGAACCCGTCGGCACCGGTGATGCCGGTGCAGTTCGTGGTCTCGGACGCGGGGACTCATCTGGTGTTCTACGACAGCTCCGGGACGGGCCGGATGACCATCCGTGAGGGTGAGGAGGGCGCGGGCTCGGGGCACGACCGGCCGGGCGGGAGCGAGGTCCGGGTGGACGGCGGGCCGTTGCGGTGCTGGGCGGTGGCGGGGACACCGGCCCGGGTGCTGCGGGGCTGGACTGCGCTCACGGGCGCTCCCGCGCTGCCTCCGCCGTGGGCGCTGGGGCCGCAGCTCGCCGTGGAGGAGGGGGCGGGCGAGCGGGAGGTACGGCGGATCGCGGCCGGACACCGCGACCGCGGTCTGCCGCTGAGCGCCCTCCACCTGGTCGGTGGTGAGGCGGACGACGGGCCCGCCCTCGCGGAGTGCGCTCCGGCTCCCGGTCTCGCGGAGCTGGCGGAGCGGTTGCGGGCCGACGGGGTGCGTCTGATCGCGTCCGGGCCGGTGCGGCGGGACCCGGTGGACGGCGCCGCACCGGAGGAACGGTCGGGCGCGAGTGCCCGGGGGGATGGTCCGCGGTCCCTGGTGTGGCGCGATCCGGCGGATCCGGTGTCCTCGGTACCGCGCTCCCGGGAACGGCCCTTCCAGCTCTCCTCGCCCGTCCGGGCCGGGGCGCAGCGGTACGGCGGTGCCGTCACCGCCGGCGCGGCGGACGGCTGGCCGGGACTGCGCGCGGTGCTGGCCACGGTCGTCGGGCTCGGTCTGAGCGGGGTGCCGTACGCGGGCCCGGACGTGGGTGCGTACGAGGACGCGGACTCGCCCGAGCTGTATCTGCGGTGGCTCCAACTGGGTGCGCGTCTGCCGCTGTTCCGCGTCCGGGCCGGGTCGTGCGCGGGCGGCGCCGAAGGGCGCGAGCCCGGGGAGGAGGTGCTGGGACACGCCCGGGCGGCGTTGCTGGAGCGGGAGCGGCTGGGCCCGTATTTCCTGACGCTGGCGTACGTGGCGCGGCTGACCGGTGCGCCGTACGTACGGCCGGTGTGGTGGGACGCTCCCCGGGACCGGGGGCTGCGGGACTGCGAGGACGCGTTCCTCCTGGGGGACGGGCTGCTGGTGGCGCCGGTGCTGGAGCCGGGCACGGTCCGGCGGACGGTACGGCTGCCGCGCGGGCGCTGGTACGACACGGTGACGGGTCGCTCGTACGAGGGGCCCGGGCGGGTGACGGTGGAGGCGCCGCTGTCGCGGATTCCGGTGCTGGCGCGGGCGGGCGTGGTGATTCCGGTCCGGGGTGAGGAGGGCGCCACGGAGCTGGAGGCGTGGGCACCGCGCCCGGGGCGCCGGGGTGGCGGTGTGCTGGTGCGGAGCGCCGGCACGGGGCGGGGCAAGCCGGTGGTGGAGCGTTTTCGCACGCGGTGGGAGGACGGCCTGGTGGTGGTGGAGCGGGACGGCCACGTCGGGGAGGTGCCCTACCCGGTGCGGGTGCGGGGCGTGTGACCGGGCCGCCGGCCGGGCGCTCCGGGGTCTTTCGTCGGGATCGGGCCGGATCAGGGAGCGGGGTCCTGTGCCGTGCGTCGCAAGGCGGAGGAGGGCGGCGACGCGGGGTGTCGTCGACCGACGACAACGCCGCGAGGTGCGGCGCGGGCCCCCGCGAGCCCGGCCTGATCCAAACGGGAGGCCCCAAAGCGTGTTGCGGAAGTGGCGCCGTCCGCCCGGAGGGCGGGTCCGGCGGCGTCCGGTGCGTGCGATCGCAAGACGGAGGGCCGCCCCGGTACTGGATGTATCGGGGTGATCCCGACAACCCGGCTAGTGTGCGTGCCGGGCATCGCCCGACAGGCGGGGCTTTCGCAACACGCTTTAGCTGTAGCGGCCCGTGAACCAGGCGTGGACGGCCTCGGTGTGCAGGGGGAACGCCAGTTCCCGGGGTGAGCGCAGCACCTCGTATCCGGCGGTCTCGTCGGTCGGGGCGGACGGCGGGAGCAGGCCGAGCGGACGGGCGGGGAGGAGGCCGAAGAGGAGCAGATGGCCGTCGGGTGAGCTGAGCGCGTCGGCGAGGTCCACCTGGTCGGCGGTGGCCTCGATGCCGGTCTCCTCGCGGAGTTCGCGGACCACGGCGTGCCGCCAGTCCTCCCCGTGGTCGATGAACCCCCCGGGCAGGGCGAGCCGGCCGATTCGCGGCTGGATGGTCCGGGTGACGACGACCAGGCCTCCGCCCGCCTCGTCGGTGACGGGAAGCAGGGCCACCGCGACGGGGAGCGGGTTGCGGTAGGCGATCGTCCCGCAGGCGGCGCAGGGACGGGGCCAGGCGTCCGCGTGGAGTGCGGAGGCGGGGTACGGGGCTCCGCACGCGGCGCAGTGCGAGTCGCGGACGGGCGGTGCGGTGGGCTCGGACACGGGCCGGACTGTATCGGATCACGCTTCCCCGGGGGGCCGGAATCTGATAGCGATGTGCACATGACAAACAGGACCGGTACCGCGCTTCTCGTCCCCACCGTCGTCGCCCTGCTGGCCGTGACCGCGACCACCCCGTCGGCGTGGGCGCGGCCCCGGCCGAAGGCGCCGGAGGGGTTCGTGACCTTGCGCTCCGTGGATCCCACCGTCATCGAGGAGATCCGGTACGCCACTGCGCACACCTTCATGGGCGTCCCGGTGGACGGATACCGGCAGCCGGTGTGCGTCCTGACCCGGCCCGCCGCCGAAGCCCTGCACCGGGCGCAGACCGCGCTGCTCCGCGAGGGCTACTCCCTGAAGGTGTACGACTGCTACCGGCCGCAGCGGGCGGTGGACCACTTCGTGGGCTGGGCGAAAGACCTGGACGACCAGGTCATGAAGGAGGAGTTCTACCCGCGGGTGGACAAGTCCCGGCTGTTCGACGACGGTTACATCGCCGAGAAGTCCGGGCACAGCCGGGGCAGCACGGTCGACCTGACGCTGGTGGAGCTGCCCGCCGCACCGACGAGGGCGTACCGGCCGGGCGAGCCGCTCTCCCCCTGCTACGGGCCCCGCGACACGCGGTTCCCCGACAACTCGGTGGACATGGGCACGGGTTACGACTGCTTCGACACCCTCGCGCACACCGAGGATCCGCGCGTCCAGGGCGCCCAGCGGGCCAACCGGCAGCTGCTCAAGAGGACGCTCACCGGCCTCGGGTTCGTCAACCTGGCCGAGGAGTGGTGGCACTACACCTTCAAGCCGGAACTCTTCCCGGACACGTATTTCGACTTCCCGGTGGACCGGCTTTCCCTGAAGGGCCGTTGAGAGCGGGGAGGAAGCGGAGCCGCCCGCCCCATGGGGCGTTTCCAGGCGGGGCCCGAGCCGTTACCTTGCCCCTATGACGCAACAGACATTCGATTCGTACGAGGAATTCTGGCCCTACTACGTCGCGATGCACTCCAAGGCCGCGACCCGCTGGGTCCATCTGACCGGGACCCTGACCGGGCTGGCGATCACCGCCTACGGGCTGGCACGCGGCCGCAAACGGTATGCGGCGGCGCTGCCGCTGATCGGGTACGGAACGGCCTGGCCGGCCCATTTCCTGATCGAGGGGAACAACCCGGCCACCTTCGGTCACCCGGTCTGGTCCCTGCGAGGGGACGCGCAGATGATCCGGACGATGCTCGCCGGGCGGGACGCCGAGCTGGCGGAGACCGCCGCCAAGTGGCTCGCGGAGAACGCGGCCGAGCCGTCCGCCGGATGATCAGCACGAGGCGGGGAGGCCGGTGGCGTGCGCGCCGCCTCGTCGACCGGCGCCGCCCCGGTCAGTGCAGCAGGCACTCCCACGGCTCGATGTCCGGCTGCCCCGGAGGCAACTTCCCGGTGCGGTAGAGGTGGAGCCAGGCTGCGGCGCGGCGCTCGGCCTGCTTCTCGTTGACCGGGTCGCCCCGCTCGTCGAGTTCGAGGACGTTGGTGAAGACCGCGAGGCGGATCTCCATCCGGGAGGGTGACTCGCGCAGCTCGTCCCAGTAGTCGATCCCCTCCAGGACGGGATGGCCCAATGCCCCCGGGCAAGGTGCCCCGCGAAGCGTCGCAACGCTCCCGAGGCCCCGTGGCTGATGTGCGATGTCGTGTGAGGAGCGCAGGAACCGCCCACGGTCCCCGGTGATTCGGGTCGCCGTCGGGCGTGGGGCGCCCAGGACCGGATGTGCGCGGGCGTTCCGGCGGAGCCCGCGGCGCACGGCCGCCCGTGCGCGCGGGGCGTCCTCAGGTGCCGGCCGGTTCCCTCAGGCGCCCGGTCCGGGCCAGGGCGTGTTCGACGAGTTCGACGAGGACGTCCCGGACCGAGGACCGGTCGCGGGCGTCGCAGAGCAGGACCGGGGTGTCGGGGCCGAGGTCGAGGGCGGCCCGCACGATGCCGGTCGGGAAGGTCTGCGCGCCCTCGAAGCAGTTGACGGCCACGGCGAACGGGATCGCCCGGCGTTCGAAGTAGTCCACGGCGGCGAAGCACTCCTCCAGACGGCGGGTGTCCGCGAGGACCACGGCGCCCAGGGAGCCCTGGGCCAGTTCGTCCCAGAGGAACCAGAAACGTTCCTGCCCGGGAGTGCCGAAGAGATAGAGCACCAGCTCCTCGCGGAGGGTGATGCGCCCGAAGTCCATCGCCACGGTGGTGGTCCGCTTGGTCTCCACCCCGGACGTGTCGTCGACGGGCCGCCCGGCCTCGGTGAGGTGTTCCTCGGTGCGCAGCGGTCTGATCTCGCTGACCGCGCTCACCATCGTCGTCTTGCCGACGCCGAACCCGCCCGCCACCAGGATCTTCAGGGTGACGGGCGCGACGGCCCGCTTGCGGCGGCTAGAGCGCCCGAAGGCCATTGATCACCTCGCGCAGAAGGTTCACGTCCGGCAGTTCGGCCGGCGGAACGGGTCGGGTCACCTGCACCAGCTCCTCCTCGACGAGATCGGCCACCAGCACCCGTACGACTCCCACGGGGAGGTCCAGGCCGGCGGCGAGTTCGGCGATCGACTGGGGCACGGCGCAACAGAGTTCGACGATCTCCACGTGTTCCGGGGAGAGGGCGGCGTCCCTGTCCGGGTCGTCGGCGGCGGGTTCGGGGACGACGACCGCTATCAGATCGAGCCGGAGGCGGACCCCGCCTCCGGTGCGTCCGCGGGTCATCGCGTACGGGCGCACGACCGGCCCCGCGTCCGCGTCGAACCAGGGCAGGGGCAGGCCGCCGGAGGCGGCGGCCGGCGATCCGGGGTCGGCGTCCCGGGCCGGGTCTGCGCTCATGCCACCCCCTCACCCTCCGGCTGGTGTACCGGGCGTACGGGGTGCGTTGACCAGGTGGGCCCCCACGCGCTTGACCATGAGCGTCATCTCGTACGCCACCTGGCCCACGTCGGAGTCCGCGTCGGCCAGTACGGCCAGGCAGCTTCCGTCCCCGGCCGCGGTGACGAAGAGGAACGCCTCGTCGAGCTCCACGACCGTCTGGCGCACCTGGCCGGCGTCGAAATGCCGTCCTACGCCCTTGGCCAGGCTGTGGAAGCCGGAGGCTACGGCGGCGAGGTGCTCGCCGTCCTCCCGGCTCAGGTCCCGGGAGGTGCCGGTGGCGAGTCCGTCCCGAGACAGGACCAGGGCCTGCCGGATGCTGGACACGCGGTCCACGAGTTCGTCGAGCAGCCAGTTGAGTTCGCCGGACCCCCTGCGTTCGGAGTCGTGTGCGGCGGCGTGCGGTGCGGTCATCGGCCATCCCCTCCCGGTGGTGTTCCTCGGTCCGAGCCGCCCGTGTCGGTCGGCTCGCCCGCGTTCTGCCGTCTTCCGCGCTGCCAGCCCCGCTGGAGCGAGGTCATGCGGTCGCGGACGTGTTCGGCCTCGCGCTGGATGTCGTCGCCTTCGGCCGCGGGGGCCTCCTGCTCGGTGCGGCCCTCCGCCTCCTCGCGGAGCTGCGGTACGAGGCTCGCCTGGCGGATGCGCCGGGGCAGGCCCCCGACGGTGTCGAGGACCCGCACGTTCACGGGCTCGGCGTCCGGCTCCGGGGGCCCGGGGGCGACTTCCGGGGCCAGCGCCGGGACCGGGACCCGCGGTACCGGTACCGGTACCGGGTCCTCGTCTGCCTCCCGGGGGACCGAGCGGGCCGGCCCGCCGGAGCGGGGTGCGCCGATGCGACGGCCGTGCTCGGCGACGAGCGTCGGCGGCGTACGGCGGGGCAGCGGCGCCGGTCCGTCGAACCGCATCGGGCGCACGGGCGGCACCGGGCCCTCGTGCTCGTCGCCCGCCTGCTGGTGCTGCTCCTGTTCGTCGCCCCGGCGTGGTTCACGGGCGCGGAAGAGGCCGCCGCGTTCGCTGTCGCTGTCCTCCAGATCGCCGAGGCCGCCGAGGACGGGGGCGAGCGCCGGGTCGAGTGCCCGGTCGCGGGCGCGCTCGAAGGCCGCGCGCTCGCGGGGCCCCATCGGGGCCTCCAGCTCGACGGGACCGTCGATCGGGTGGCTGCCGCCGGGTCCGGCCGGGGGGAGCGGGGAGGGCGCGCCGGCCCCCTTCTGCTCGGTGCGGGGCCCGGGCAGCGCGCGTTCGGTCCTGCGGTCGAGCCGGAACCCGGTGCCGTGGGTCTCCGGTGCCTCGGTGAGCAGGTTGGCGGGGATGAAGACGACCGCGGTGGTGCCTCCGTACGGGGACTTCTGCAGGGAGACCCGCACCTTCTGGCGCTGGGCCAGCCTGCTGACGACGAAGAGACCGAGCCGGTCGGTGTCGGAGAGTTCGAAGTCGGGGGTCTCGGCGAGCCGCAGGTTCGCGTCCAACAGGATCTCGGGGGTCATGCCGAGTCCGCGGTCGTGGATCTCCAGGGTGAAGCCGTTGGAGACGCGGTCCCCGTGCACCTGTACGCCGGTGTGCGGCGGTGAGAACGCCGTGGCGTTCTCCAGGAGTTCGGCGATCAGATGGGTCAGGTCGGCGACGGCGGGTCCGCCGACGCCGATGCGCGGGAGTCTGCGGACCTCGATCCGCTCGTAGTCCTCGACCTCGGCGACGGCCGCGCGCACCACGTCCATCAGCTGGATCGGCTTGCGCCACTGGCGGGACGGGGCGGCGCCGGAGAGGATCACCAGACCTTCGGCGTGCCGGCGCATACGGGTGGTGAGGTGGTCGAGGCGGAAGAGATCGGCGAGTTCCTCGTCGCTCTCGGTACGCCGCTCCATCGCGTCCAGCAGGGTCAGCTGGCGGTGCAGCAGTACCTGGTTGCGGCGGGCGAGGTTGACGAAGACCTCGGAGACACCGCGCCGCATGTCGGCCTGTTTGACGGCGGCTTCGACGGCGGCCCGCTGGAGGGTGTTGAGCGCCTGGCCGACCTGCCCGATCTCGTCGGGTTCGTAACTCAGGTGCGGGGCCTCGGTCTCCACGTCGATCTGCTCACCGGCGGCGAGCCGGCGCATGACTCCCGGCAGGCGTACGCCCGATGCCTCGTGGGCCTCCCTACGGAGCCGGGAGAGGTCGCGGACCAGCTCGCGGCCGATCCGTACGGAGACGAAGACCGAGACGAGCAGGGCCAGGAAGCCGAGGACGCCCGCGACGCCGGCGAGGACGAGCACCCGGTAACCGGCGGGTTCGGCACGGTCCTGGAAGCGGTTGGTCATCTCCGTGTAGTCGTTGGCCAGCCTGTCCAGTACGGGGGGCGCGGCCCGCTGCCACCGGGCCGTGTCGATGCCCGCGCGGTCGCGTGCCTCGCCGCCCGTGATGAGGGCGTTCTCGGCGGTGCGCAGAGGTTCGGTCTCGGGGCTGGCCCAGAACCTTTCGACGCGCAGGCGTTCGTCACCGGGGAGCATGTCGAGGTTGATCTGGTAGAGCAGTTCGCGCTGGGCGACGAGGGCGGCGACCTGACGCAGATCGGCGTCGGTGAGCCGCGAGGTGAGAAGGCCGGAGGCGACCAACGCGTCCTCGCGGGAGAGCAGTTCGCGAGCCCGGGAGACGCCGACGAGCGCGCGGACCTGCTTGTCCAGCGAGACGTGCTCCATGGTGCGCAGACCGTTCAGGAAGCGGTACGCGGGGTCCACGAGTCGGTCGTAGAAGTCCATCGCGCGCAGCCTGGTGATACCGCGGTTCTCCACGGACTGGCGGAGCGACGGGAGGCCGTCGGCCGCGCTGAGCACCGCGTCGAGACGGTCCTGGGAGTCGCTGCTCAGCTCCGCGCGGATGTCGTCGCGGCCCGCGCCGTCGCGGATCGCGTCCACCGTGCGGTCGGTGACGGCCTGCTGTCGGCGCAGCAGCGGCAGCGCGTCGGAGGCCCGGGGGTCGGCGAGGAAGACGAGCGTCTGGCGTCGTTCGTCCTGGAGCGAGCGGACCGCCTGCTCCAGCGGGTGACCGACCCTCTCGACGATGGAACCGGCGTCCATCATCTGGCTCGCCTGGCGTCCGGTCACATAGGTGGCGAACGCCCAGAGCGCGGTGAGGGAGACGAGGGGCACGAGAAGCAGTGCCGCGATCTTCCTGCGGATGGACTTCCCGCGAAAGCGCATGGCCTCCCCCAGCTCGACCCCCGCGCACGGAGGTGTGTCCGTCGGTTCCGCGTCTCGAAACGGCGCGAGCCTACTACTGACACTCTGACAACTCGAAGGACCGTCCGGGCGATTTTCGGCCTTCCCGCACGGAGTTGACGCGATTCGTTCCCGCAATTCCGGACGCGGAACTCGGCGTGCAGCAGAAACACCCGTGGCGGGCCCCACCCAATCCGATACCGGACACTGGCCGGAATCACGCGTTTCGTGACCCCCGGCCGGGCGAATCGTTGCCAACTCGCGGGAATCTTCCTCCCCATGTATTCGTCCATGCGTACGGGGCAGGAGTCACGCCGGGGGCCGGTGCGGCAGGCCCGCTCGATTCGCCGCGCGGACGTCCCGGCCGATCCGCGTAGAACGGCGGCAAGCCGGGCAGTCACCCTCAAGTCGGTCAGCGGTGGGGAGTTGAAGGTCCTTTGAGCACTCGGGAATACCGGGGCGCCGCGTCGTCGGACGCCATGCCGGTGCGGGGCGCGCGTGTGCCCCGTCAGTTGTGGGTGGAGGAGCCTGCGGACCGCAGACGGATGCCCGATCCCGTCCGCACGGCGGCGGTACGCGCCGTGCTGATCGTGTCGCTGACGCTCATCCAGGCGATGGTGGCTTTCCTCTGCGCCCTGGCGGGATCCTGGCTCGCCTTCCCGATGGTGCTCGGCTCGGTGGCCGGCACGGTCGGGGCGACCTGGTCGGTGCTCGACGTCTGGGTGACCCGTCAGGTGTGGAACCAGCGGCACGGTGTGGTGTCGGTGCCGAGCAGCACGGCCCGGCAGATGCGACGCGAACGCCGTCGGGCCCGCCGCGCTGAGCGCCGGGCCCCGCGCGAAGGCGGCGCGGGCATAGAGGGGCGCGGGCACGGCGCGAGGGGCGGGCACCGGCTCTCGCGGGTGTGAGCCCGTCGGCCGTACGCACCGGAGCCCCCGCCGAGAGGCCGGGGGCTTGGGTGCGTACGGGCGCGGTCAGGCCGTGGGCTGCTCCGTGCTCCGCTTGAACATCCGGGTCGCCGTGATCTCCCCGTGCACGGTCTCGCCCTCCGGGTCCTGCTGGGGCAGGCCCGGCCGCAGGTGCTCCTCGACGCTGATGTACTTCAGCCCGGCCCGCAGGTCCGCGTCGTTGCGGAGCCTGATCACCAGGGGGAACTCGGCGAGCGCCGTCGTGTCGAACAGCCCCGTCGTGTAGAGGAGCTGGACGCCGAGCGCGTCCGACACCGCGCGCTGGAGCTCCAGCAGGTACGTGGCGTTGGCGCGGCCGATGGGGTTGTCGAGGAAGAGCGTGCCGGCGTGCCGGTGCTTGTCGCGGCCCCGGTCGTTGCTGCGGAGCGCGGCCATGGTGCAGTAGAGCGCGATGGCCGCGGTGAGCAGCTGACCGCCGGAGAAGACGTCCCCCATCTGGCCGACGGGTACGCGTTCGGCGCGCAGTACCGCGTCGGGCTTGAGGATCTCCACGGCGATGCCCTTGGGCCTCAGCGCCGCTTCCACTCCGCGCAGCAGCAGGGACATGCCGTCGCGGCGCAGGTCGGCGTTCTTCTTGAGGGCCGAGTGGGTCGCCTCGTCGATGACCTCGCCGAGACGCTCGCTCAGCGTGGCCTGGTCGGGTTCCTCGAAGCGGATGCGGAGGAACTCCTGCCCGGACCACTCCCCCAGCCCTTCGGGCAGCCGGGACAGCCGCTGCGCGGAACGCAGGGTGGCGAGGGCCGATTCCACCAGACCGCGCAGCCGGTCGACGATGGAGTCGCGGTTGCGTTCCAGCTGGGCGAGTTCGTCGGTGAGGACGCGGAGCCGGGGGGCGAAGGCGTCGGCCCACTTCTGCGCGTGCTCGGGCAGGGCGGAAGCGGGAAGTTCGCGGATCTGCTGGCGGGCGGGGGTGCGTACCTGTTCGTAGCGGGTGGAGTTCGCGTGGCGTACGAGGATGTCGCTCGCCTCCCTGACCGCGGCCTCGGCGGCGGAGAGGTCGGCCGCGCAGCCGCGCAGTGAGCGGCGCGCCTCGGCGGCGGAGGTCCGGGCCTCTTCGAGGGTCCCGGAGTGGGGGTCGGGACCGTCGTCCTCGCCCTCGGTGCCGTGGTCGCGCAGGAGGTCCCGCAGCAGGGCCGCGGTCTCGTCGAAGCCGCCGGCGGAGTCCTCGGCGGTGCGGTGGGCGTGCAGCAGTTCGGCGTGCGCGGCACGCGCGGTGTCCAGGGACGCGGTGGCGGCGGTGAGTTCGCCGGTGGCGGCACGGAACAGGGTCTGGGCCGCTTCGGCGTCGGCCGGGACGAGCTCTTCGGGCAGTTCGGTGTGGTGCGGCGACTCGTCCTCGGGGGCGAGGCGTTCGGCCTCGCCGCGCAGCCGGCCCAGCTGCTCGCTCGCGGTGGAGGCGCGGGTCTCCAGGAGCTGGACGAGCGATTCGGCGCGGGCCGCCGCCGCCTGCCGGGAGGGGCCGTCGGCGCCGTCGGTTCCTTCGAGGAGCTGGGCCGCGCGGGTACGCACCTTGTTGCTGAGGCGGTCGAGTTCCAGGAGGGCGGCGCTCTCGTCGCTTTCGGCCCGTGCCTGTTCGGCGCGGAGGTCGGCTCCGACGCCCACCTTCTCGTACAGCTGGGAGGCCGCCCGGTAGGCCTCGCGGAGGGCGGGCAGCGCCTGGCGGGCGGTGTGCTCACCCGGCTCGGGCAGGGTCTCCGGGGCGCCCGCGATCTCGGCGCGTTCGGCGCGCAGCGCGCGGGCGGTGCGGCGGGCGTCGTCGGCGGCACGCTGGGCGGCCCTGCGGTCCTCGTCTGCGGCGCGGGCGCGGTCCAGCCAGGTCTGTGCGCGGCCCTCCGACTCGGCGGCCTCGTCGACGAGTTCGCGGAGCCGGATCTGCCAGCCGGCGCGTTCGCGGAGCCGGTGGGCGAGGCCGGCCAGGGCATCGGCGGCACGGCGGGCTCGCTGGGCCGCCTCCTGGCGTTCCTCACGGACCCGGGCGGTGTCGGCCGCCGCCTCGTCGGCCTCGGCGCGGACCGTACGGGCCTCGGCGAGGGCCTCCTCGGCGGTCTCGGCGACCGTCCGCGCGGTGGCGGCCGCGGTGGCGAGTTCGGCGAGCATGCCGGGCGGGCAGTCGGCGCGCCAGGCACCGATGCGGGCGGCGAGGGCGCGGTCGCCGGCCAGCCGGGCGGCGAGGGCGCGGATGTCCTCGTCCCGGTCGGCGGCCCGGGCGCGCAGGGCTTGGCGCTCCTCGTCGGCGGCGAGTTCGTCGTGCATCGCCGGGTTCGGCGGGACGAGGAACACCTCGTCGGTGCCGCTGCCCGCCTCGGGCACCGGCGCGAGCAGCGCGGCGGCGGTGCCCACCGCGACGGTCGAACGGGGCAGCAGGGCTGCGCCGCCGAGTACCTCGCGGGCCCGGGTGTGGGCGCCGGGGTCGGTGATGACGACGCCGTCGACGAGTTCGGGGCGGGCGGCGAGGACGGCGGCGTGGTCGGCGGGGTCGACGGCCTGGGCGAGGTAGCGCCAGCCGGGCAGGGCGGGGATGCCGTGCTCGCCGAGGTACTCGACGGTGGCCAGCACGTCGGGGCCGGGCGGCAGCAGTCCGCCGTCGCCGAGCGCGCCGAGGATGCGGGAGTCGTCGGCGGCGGCCGTACGCAGGTCGAAGAGGCGGCGTTCGGCGGTCGCGATGCCCTGGTCGAGCAGTTCGCGCAGTTCGCCGGCGCCGCGGTCGAACTCCTCGGTGGTCAGGGACCGGGCGGTGGTGCGGCGGTCGGCCAGGGCTACCTGACGGTCGGTGCCGTGCGGGACGGGGCCGCCCTCACCGGGGATGCGGGCTCCGCCCGGGGCGGTGCCGTGGGGTTCGTCGGGGCCGGTGCCGCTGCGGGGCTGGGGCACGCCGGTGTTCGAGGGCAGGCCGAGGAGGTCGGCGAGGCGGCCTTCGGAGGCGAGGGCGTCGGCGGCGGCGCGCTCGTCCTCGTAGGACTGTTCGGCGGCCTGGGCGGCGTCGGCGGCGCGGGCGGCGGCGAGTTCGGCGCGGCTCTCGGCGGCGGCGGCTTCCCGGGCGTGGTCGGCCGAGGCGCGGGCGGCGTCGCGGGCGGTGTCCCAGGCGGCGACCGCGGCCTGTTCCGCGTCGCTCGCGGCGAGGGCGGCGCGGGCGGGGTCGGCGCCGGGGGCGGTGTCGTCGAGCCAGCCCGCCCGGACGGCCTCGGCGGTCTCCTGCTCGACCTCGGCGAGGCGTTGGCGCAGGTGGCCGGCCTCGCTGCGGGCGCGCTGGGCCTCGGTGGCGGCGGTGGTGGCGTCGCGGTGGGCGCGCTCGCCCTCGGCCTGGAGGGTGTCGGAGCGCTCCTCCTCCTCGTTGGCCACCCGTTCGCCGTCCTCGGCGGCGGTGTGCAGGGCGCGTACCAGGTCGCCGGCTGCGGTGGCGCGGGCGGCGAGCGCGGGCGCGGCGTCGCGTTCGGCCTCGCGGATGGCGACGGCGACGCGCGCCGAGCGGTCGGCGGCGGCGCGGTGGCGCAGCACCGCCTCGGCGGCCTGCCAAGCGGAGTGCAGGGTACGGGCGTCGCCGAGCTCGCGGCGCTGGGCGGCAGCGGCCTTCTCGGCCGCGGCCAGGGCCAGGGAGGCGTTGCGGTAGGCGAGTTCGGCGGCGACGAGGGCGCGGTGGCCCCGGGTGCGTTCGGCCTCGGTGACGGTGTGGGCGGCGGCGGTGACGTGCTGGGCCAGCTCGGTACCGCGGCCGCGTTCCTCGGTGGCGCGGGCAGAGAGACGTCGCGCGAGGGTACGGGTGCGGCGTTCCGCTCCGGCGTGGACGTCCCGGCTGCGGGACCGGGCGGCGGTGGCCTCGACGATCCGCCCGAGGAGGTCGGCGGAGCCGGCGGTGAAATCGCGTTCGGCGGTGAGTTCGGCGCGGCGGCCGAGCTTGTTGCCGAAGCCGCTGACGAGGTCGGCGAGGCCGTCGGTGTCACGGGTGTCGGTCACGGCCCGCAGGAGCAGGTCGGTGAAGTCGGAGTCCTTCTTGACCGCGAAGAGTCCGGCGGCCTCGCCCTCGTCGGCGTTCATCTCGCGCTGGTAGCGGAAGAGTTCGGGGTCGAGTCCGAGGTCGCCGAGGTGTTCGTTCCACCGGTCGTGGATCTCTTCCCAGTGCACGTCGAGGTGCTGGTAGAACTTTCCGGCGTCCGTGAGGGCGTCGCGGAACCCCTTCATGGTGCGGCGTCGCCCCCGGGCGCCGGAGGTGCCCTCGGCGGGGCGGCCGACGGTGGTGGCCTCGGCGACGGGGAGGTTGTCGAGACTGAGTCCCGGTCCGGGCCGGAAGGAGTACCAGGCCTCGGCGAACCGGCGCGGGTCGTTGGAGACCTGGTGGCCGCGCCACTCGCTGACCTTGCCGACGACGACGCATTCGCCGGTGAGGGTGTGCTGCCACTCCAGGGCGACGTGCCCGCAGTCGTCGGCGAGCAGGAACTTGCGGAGCACGCCGGAGCTGGCGCCGCCGAGGGTGTTGCGGTGGCCGGGCAGCATCACCGAGAAGATCAGCTTCAGCAGGACGGACTTGCCGCCGCCGTTCTCCAGGAAGAGGACGCCCGCGGGCGCGGGCCTGCGCGGCGGGCCGACCGGTTCGTCCTCGAAGAACTCGGCTTGCGCCGGGGCGGGTTCGGGTACGGGCGCTCCGACGCCGCGCAGATCGAGAACGGTGTCGGCATAGCGCGCACCGGCCGGTCCGATGGAGTAGAGGCGGACCCGGGACAACTCGTACATGGCGGCGGACTCTCGTCGTTCGTGAAGCGGAACGGGCAGAACAGGTGGAACGCGGTGGTGGGCGCGTCAGCCGTGGAAGGGGAGGCCGGCGTCGGCCGCGAGTTCCAGGTCGTCGGTGTCGCGCGGTGGCAGCAGGGTCGCGCCGCCGTCGGTGACGGGGACGACCCCGAGCTCCAGCAGTTCGGCCATGGCGGCGCTGCCCGCCATGTCGCGCACCTGGAGCTGGTAGCGCGCGGTGGTGCGGTAGGCACCGCCCGCGTCGTCGCCGGTGCGCTGGAGGAAGCCGGAATCGGTGAGGAAGGCGACGGCTTTGCCGATGATGCCGGTGGTCGATCCGGCGAGGCGGCGGGCGTCCTTGGTGGCGCCGGTCGCGCTGCGACGGGCGTAGACGCGCCAGCCGGCTTCAAGTCCGGGGGCGTCGCTCGTGGGGTCGGTGTTCTCGCCCTGCTCGGCGGCCCGCTCCTCCAGCCGCAGGCACGCCTGGCGGACGAACGCGTCGACGCCGTTGACGGTGATGCGGCCGATGTACGCGTCGTCGGCGAGGTCCTCGGGCCGGGGAAAGGCCATGGCGGCGACGGCGAGGTGGGCGAGGCCGTGCAGGAACCGGTCGGCCGCGTCGGAGGAGGCTCGGCGGGCGTAGTCGCCCATCCGTACGGCGAAGACCGAGTCCTCGTCGGCGGTGACGGCCATGCCGGCGCGGGTGGACACCTCCAGGACGACCAGGCCGAGGCCGGTGGCGACGGCGTCCGCGAGTCGTCCGAAGGCGGGTTCCTCGCGGTAGCGGCGCAGCAGGTCGGCGTACTCGGCGTCCCGGGCGGGCACCAGTTTGGGCTGGAGTCCGAAGGAGACCAGCCGTGCGGCGTCGGCGGCGTCGGCCGGGGTGACGGACGCCTGCCCGGGGGCGGGAGCGGGCTCCACGGCGGGGGTGACGGCGGGTTCGTCCCACGCGTCGGTGTGCTCGGCGCGGTGGTCGCTCACGACTGGGGCTCCTCGGTGCGGAGTTGCTTCGGTACGGACAAGGGGGCGCGGCGGTCTGGGGCGCCGGCCGGCGGGGAGCTCTGCGGAGCACTCATGACGCCTCCTTGCGGTCGGCGGCCATGCCGGCCGCGTCGAGCAGGGCGGTGCCGACGACGAGGTCGGCGCCACCGAATTCGGGGTCGCTGAGCTCGGTGCCGTCGTCCACGGCGAACAGCAGGCGCCGCTCTCCCTGACGGTAGGCGGTGCCGACCGGCGGGCTCGCCGCGTGGACCGCAAGCAGGGCCACCAGGTACGGCAGTTCCGGGTCGCCGGTGGCACGGGCCTCGGCCAGCAGTCCGGAGAGCCGACGGGGGGCGTCGTACTCCAGGTCGAGCAGGACCCTCGCACGGGCGAGCTGGTCCTCGCTGAACCGGCTGTCGTCGGGGGTGGCGATCAGGTCGGGCTCGGGCATCTCGGCGCCCAGGTGTTCGCGCTCCACGGGCGGGGAGAGCAGCAGGTCGACGAGGTCGCCGACGCGTACGGAGGTGGGGGTGCGCAGTCCGGTGCCCCGGGCGAAGAACGCGTCGGTGGCCCGGATGGACTGTTCGACGGGGAGCGGCAGGATCGGGGCGAGGAGCTGCCCGTAGAGGTCGAGCCCGGTGCGCGAGGCCGGGGTGGCGAAGGCCTGCCGGTCCTGTTCGGCGCGGAAGAGGGGACCCGCTTCGAGGAGCCGGGACTGCAGCTGGGTGTGGCGGCGGATGCAGTCCTTGACGATGTCGACGAGTTCGGCGGCGCGGCGCTTGTTCTCGGGTTCCTCGGCCTCGTCGCGCGCCTTGCGGATGTTGGTGAGGATCGCGTTCTCGTGGCGGTAGCGGTCGGCGACGTGGTCGAGTGCCTCGGCGATCATGTCGGGGACGGCGTTCAGCCAGTCGACGGCGCGGACGTTGCGGCGGGTCGCCTCCAGCGTGCGGCGGAGCGTCTCGGCGTACTGCACCGTGCGGTAGCGGGCCTGTTCGGCGGCGAGCTGCGCGTCGGCGAGACGGCCCCGGCTGACCAGCACCTCCAGCTTGACCTCGGCGGCGATCTGCGCGCTGGTGACGTCGGTGTCCAGGGCGCCGACGAGGACGTTGACGGCCTCGTCGGTCGCCCGGAGGAAGACGGTGCCACCATGGCCGGGCACCTCCTCGACGAGCTTGAAGTCGTAGTCCCTGCGGACGTACACGCCGTCGGGTCCGAAGGTGCCGTAGACCGCCCGGAACCCGCGGTCGACGCTGCCGACGTTGATGAGGTTCTCCAGCACCCAGCGGGCGACCCGCTCGTGCTCGACGGCGGGGCGGTCGGGAGCCTGGGCGTGGACCCGGGGCAGCAGCCTGGTCACTATCTGTTCGTGGTCGGCGCCGGTGTCGAAGTCCATGTTCAGGGTGACCACGTCGATCGCGGCGAGGGCGACCTCGGCCATCGAGTAGACGGTGTACTCGCCCGCGAGGTTCGCCTTGCGCACGTCGAGATCGTGCAGCGGCGCGGTGCAGGCGAGCGCGCGCAGCCGCCGGGCGAGCCCCTCGTCGGCGGCCGGGCCGGGTGCGGGCCGCGGGCCCGCGCTGAGCTGGGGCGCGGCGTTGTCCGTATCGGCAGGCGAAGTCACGCGTCACAGATTAGGTCCTCACCCTGACAACGGTCGAAACGGCGCAGATCCGGCCGCTCCGCCCAGCGGGCGTCCGGGCCGGTACGAGGGCGTGCGCGGGCGTCACCGGGAGCCTGCGGACCGGCGCGGGGCGCCCTCCCTCGGCGGGCCCGGACCGCCCCGCCGCAGGCGGCGGACCTCCGCGGGCCCGGTCACCGGCCGGCCGTCGCCCGTCCCCTCGCCCACGCACGGTGAGCACGGAAGCAGCCGGTGTCCGCGAAGGTGCGGGGCACCCGGGCGGTGCGGGCGGCACTCGGACCACCCCTCGAACCGGCACCCGGCGGGCGGGCTGCGAACGGCTGCCCGGGCAGCGACCGTTGAGGCGTGTTCATGTCCTTTGCGAGGGCTGGAACGCCTCCGCCGCGGTGAACGCGTCACTGATCGGCGCGATCAGCGACGCGAGGCGGCGGGTGCCCGCGTCGCCGATCGGCGCCCACAACGCGGCGCAGTGCTCGTCCGTCATCTCTTCGATGTGCTCACGTGCCGCACGGCCGGTCTCGGTGAGCATGGCGTGGGAGTCGAGCCAGCCGCGTGCGGCGAGGCGCGCCGTGGCCGCGTTCCACTCGCCGTCGGTCCATTGACGGGTCTTTCGTACGAGAGCGGTCGGGAGGCAGCCGGTCGCGGTGTGCAGAACGAGGCAGTCGCACGGCCCGAGGCCGTTGTCGGCGAGCACGACGAGATGGGCGTCCCCGCGCCACTCGCGCGCCACGGTGATCTGCTGCCACAGAGCCACCAGAGGATCGGAAGGAAGCGGGACCGATGCGTTCGCGGCGGCGAGCACCTTGCCGGCGTAGTCGGCTCCGGCGACGACCGGGTCGATGAGCGAGCGCGCCTCGGCCAGGTGTTCGTCCCCGAGCCGTACGCCGGCGCGCCGCATCGCGCGTCCGGCGGCGAGGAAGCGGGCGGCCTGCCACCGCTCGGGCGGTGCGGCGTCCCACACGCCCACCATGGCCCGCACGACCCGCGGGCTGAAGTTGTAGAAGGCCGCGAGCGTGACGTGCCACGGAACCGCGCCCATGGCGGCGGACCGGAAGGCCAGATACGCCGGCCCCTGGTCGGTCACGCCGAGCGCGGCCGCCTCCTCGGCGCTCTCGGGGGCGAGATAGATGAACAGGTGGGCAGCGCTGACGGCTTGGCTGACGAGCCGCACGGCGTTCAGGTCCGTCGGACCGCCGCCGGTACGGACGGAGCCGGGAAGGGTGTCGAGGTGCATGGCGGTGCTGTCTCCAGGATCGGGCAGTCGGTTCCGGCAGTGGCCGTCGATGCCGCGCGTCCGAGGGCGCGACCGGCGACGGTGAAGCCGAGAACGGCAGGTGTGGCGTCGGCCGGGACGACGTCCGCCGAGGGGCTGTTGAGGGTGTGCTCCCGGCGAAGGGCGTGGCAGGCACGGCGGGACGTTCGCCTCCGGACGGGGGACCCCAGCCGGTCTCGATCGACAGTAACACGCATAATCGATTATCTCGGGAATCGTCTGATCGCCAGTAGGATGGTCTGATGAATCCGACGTCACGAGCCTCGACCGCGCCGGGGAAGCAGATGCTCTCCGAGCAGGTCTACGCACACCTGCGGGACGCGATCATGCGTGGGGACCACGCCCCCGGCTCCCCCCTCAAGCCGCAGGACCTTGCCAAGGAGCAGGGCGTGAGCCTGGCCGTGGTGCGTGAGGCGCTCGTGCGGGTGGTCGGCGACGGGCTGGCCGACCGGCTGCCCAACCGCGGTTTCGCGGTGCCGTCCTTCTCCGACCGTCGCTGGCAGGAGATCGCGGAAGCCCGCCGGACCGTCGAGCCGGTCGTGTTGCGCATGTCCGTCGAGCGTGGCGACGTCGAATGGGAGGCCCGCGTGCGGGCCGCCCACCATCGGCTGGTCCGTACTCCGGCGTACGCGCCGGAGGAGGGCTCGCACTACACCTCCGCTTGGGCCGAGGCGCACCGGGTCTTCCACCGCACGTTGCTGGAAGGGTGTGGAAACCGCGCCCTGCTGGAGACCTTCGACCGGTTGTGGACCGCGAGCGAGCTGGCCCGCCGGTGGTCGGCGCAACGCAGCCCCGGCCGGGACGGCGTCGAGGAGCACCGCGCGCTGGAGGAGGCGGTGCTGGCCCGCGACGCCGACACCGCGGCGGCTGTCCTGACCCAGCACCTGACTCTGACCGCGGCTGCGCTGACCGACGATCCGGCTCCGGCCCGAACCTGACGAAGGCACTCGGGCCGGGTGGTCGGCCGGGCTCCCCGGTCACCGCCGCCGGCGATACGGCAATGCGGCGGGGCCGGTCACCGACACCGCGCGGTGCGGTTCGGGCGGAGCCCGGATGCGCCCGGGGGCGCGGGCTTACGGGCCTTCAGGGGCCCGTGTCCGCGAGCGCGGCGAGCACCGCGGTGGCGGCCTCCGGGTCGGCGGTCGCCGCCGGGTGTTCGTCGGAGGCAGGCGCGGTGGAGGGGATCAGAGCGGTGGAGGGGGTCGGCGCGGGTGAGGGGACCACGGCGGTCAGGGCGGTCAGGGCGGCGAACACGGTCCGCCGGTGCTCCCGGTCGAGGCGGGCGGTGGTGCCGAAGGCGGCGTGACCGGCCTCCCGGGCGGCCAGCAGGAACAGTTGGGGCAGCAGGTCGGTGGAGCGGCGGGCCAGCCATCCGGCGCCCTCCGTGACGAGCAGCCGGGCGGAGGCCGCACGGCCGGGGCGGGGCAGCCGGGGCTCGGCCCCGGGCGGCGCTCCGGTCGCGAGGCCGCGCGCGGTGAGCAGACCGTGGAAGTCCGCCGCCACCTTGCGGTGTCCGCGTTCGGCGGGGTGGAGGCGGTCCGGACTCCACAGCGAACGGTCCGCCACCCAGGCGGGGTCGCAGGCGTGGAGGTGGACCGCCGCGTACCGGGCCGAGAGGTGGTGCACGACGGCGTTCACACCCTGCTGGCGGCGCGCGAGCGGGCGGCCGAGCGCGGCGGGCAGCCCCAGGACGGCCCCGGGGTCCGGCAGACAGGCCGTCAGGAGTACGGCTCCGCCCGCCGCCAGCAGGGCGCAGACCTCGTCCATGCGGTGGGCGAGGCGGTCCAGGTCGAAGGGGTGGCGCAGGGTGTCGTTGGTGCCGAAGACGACAGCCGCGAGGTGCGGGCGGAACGCGGCGGCGGCGGACGCCTGGTGTTCGCGCACGTCGGCCGAGAGCGATCCGCTCACCGCGTAGTTGCGGAACTCCACGCCCCGGGAGCCGTCGTCGAGCGAGTCCGCGAGGAGTCCGGCCCACCCTCTCAGGCCCTCGGCGGCCGGGTCTCCGACCCCCGCGGTGAACGAGTCGCCGAGGGCCGCGAACCGCAGCGGGGCGGGCGCGTCCCCCACGCTGCCGGGGACGGGGAGGTCGTCCCGGAGCGTGACGTCGGTGGGCGCGCTCATGCCCGGGCCTCCCGGGCCCCGTGGCGGCGCGGTACGTCGTGCGCCCGGAGGAACGCGGCGACCGAGCGGTCCCAGCCATAGAGCTCGGCCCGCTCCCGTGCGGTGGCCCGGCGCTCCTTCTCGGGGCGGGCGAGCAACTCACGTACGGCGGCGGCGAACGCGTCGCCGGTGTCGGCGGCGGGCAGTCCGGCGCCGGCGACGACCTCGGGCAGCGCCGAAGTGGCGCTCGCCACCACAGGGGTGCCGCAGGCGAGGGCCTCCAGAGCGGAGAGGCCGAAGGTCTCGGCGGGGCCGGGGGCGAGGACGAGGTCGGCGGACGCCTGGAGAGCGGCCACCCGGTCGCGGGAGGCGATGTGCCCGAGGAAGAGCACGGGCAGGCGTTCGGCCCTGGCGCGGCGCTCCAGAGCGGCCCGCTGCGGGCCGTCCCCGGCCACCACCAGGCTCACCCGGACCCCACCGTGCGCGCGCAGCGCGGCCAGGGCGTCCAGGGCGCGTCCGGGGCGCTTCTCCACGGAGAGCCGGGAGCAGAGCAGGAGGAGGACGTCCTGGCCCCGGAGCAGGCGGGCCCGCAGCCGAGGGTCGCGGCGCTCGGGGTGACAGCGCAGAAGGTCGACGCCGAGAGGTGCCCGGACCACGTTGGTGGCGCCGGTCCGCAGGAACTCGCGGGCGGCCCATTCGGTGGTGCAGACGATCCGGGTGAAAGCGTGTGCGCTGCGGGAGTTGAGGCGGTCGGCGGCGATGCCGGCGGCGCGGTCCGGGACGCCCCAGGTGCGCAGGACGCCGTGGGCCGTCTCGTGCGAGACCATCACGGCCGGGACCCGGGCACGGCGGGCCCACTCGCCGGTCCAGCGCAGGCTGGTGCGGTCGGAGACCTCCAGCCGGTCGGGACGCAGCTCCTCCAGCAGGGCGGTGAGCCGGCGCCGGCCCAGCAGGACGCGGTAGCCGCCGCTGCCGGGCAGTACCGGGCCGGGCAGGGTGACCACCCGGCCCGCCGGGGTGCGGTAGTCGGCGGCCTCGGCGCCGGGGACGACCAGGACGGGGTCGTGCCCGGCTTCGCGGTAGCCGCGGCCGAGTTCGTCGAGGGCGGTGCGCAGTCCGCCGGAGGAGGGGGTGACGAAGTTGGCGAGTCTGACGATCTTGAGCCCGTTCACGCGGCCACCGCCGCGCGGTCGCGCAGCACCTCGTCGTAGTGGTGCAGCAGCAGGTCGCCGACGGCTTCCCAGGTGCGGGCCCGCACCGTCTCGCGCCCGGCCCGTCCGTATGCGGCAGCGCGATCCGGGTCGGCGGTGAGCGCCCGGACCGCGTCGCGGACGGCCGCGGCGTCGAGCGGCGGGACCAGCAGTCCGGTGCGGCCGTGGTCGACGAGGTCGAGCGGTCCGCCCGCCGCGGGTGCGACGACCGGCAGCCCTGACGCCATGGCCTCCTGGACGGTCTGGCAGAAGGTCTCGTACGGGCCGGTGTGGACGAACAGGTCCAGCGAGGCGTATATCCGGGCGAGTTCGGCGCCGGTGCGGCGGCCGAGGAAGGCGGCTCCGGGCAGGGCGGCGCGCAGCGAGGTGCCGCTGGGGCCGTCGCCGACGACGACCACCTTGACGCCGGGGACGCCGCAGGCGCGGGCGAGGAGTTCGACGTGCTTCTCGGGTGCGAGGCGTCCGACGTACCCGACCAGGCGCTCGCCGTCCGGGGCGAGGGTCCGGCGCAGCCGCTCGTCGCGCAGGCCGGGGTGGAACCGTACGGTGTCGACGCCCCGGGGCCAGAGATGGACGCGCGGCACACCGTGCGCGACGAGATCGCCCAGTGCGGCGGTGGAGGGGGCGAGGGTGCGGTCGGCGGCGGAGTGGACGGCGCGCATGCGGCGCCACGCGGTCTGCTCGCCGGTCCTGAGATAGGTGCGGGCGTAGCCGGCGAGGTCGGTCTGGTAGACGGCCACGGTGGGCAGCCCGAGCCGCGCGGCCACGTTCATCCCGCGCGCGCCGAGCACGAACGGGCCGGCGAGGTGGACCAGTTCGGCGCGGTGGGCGGTGAGGGCGGTGGCCAGCCTGCGGCCCGGGAGCGCCACCCGGACCTGCGGGTAGCCGGGGAGCGGGAAGGAGGGGACGCGGACCACCGGGCAGGGGGCGCCGGCGTCGAGGGCCTCCGCGGCGTCCGCGCCGGCCGCGGCCGGCGCGATGACGAGCGGCTGGTGACCGCGGGCGGCGAGGTGCCGTGCGGTCTGCAGGGTGCAGTGGGCCACGCCGTTGATGTCCGGCGGGAATGATTCGGTGACGATGACGACACGCATACGGGGGTTGTTCTCAGCCCGGGCGTGAGCGGGCCGACAAGGATCTGTCCGGCGGGACAACGTCCCGTGGCCGTTGTCACCCGTGCAGGGCGCAGGTACCGGCGCGCACGCGGACGGCGCTCCGGCGCGTCGCGCGCCCCGGGGTGCCGGCGTCCCCGGGGCGTCACCGCGCCGTTCGGCTCCGGGTCAGACGCCGGTCGCCTCGGGCTCGATGCGGCTGCGCACGGCGGTCTGCACCTCGGCCTCTTCGGCGGGGTCGGCGGCGAGGCGGCGCAGCCGCTCGGCGACGCGGACGTCCCCGGTCTCCGCGTGCAGCGCGGCGATCTCGCGGGTGGTCTCCTCGCAGTCCCACAGGCATTCGACGGCGAATCCGGTCGCGAAGGACGGATCGGTGGCGGCGAGCGCGCGGGCGGCTCGGCCCCTCAGGTGCGAGGAGGGGGTCTCCCGGTAGACGTGGCGCAGGACGGGGGCGGCACAGGCGATGCCGAGGCGGCCCGCTCCGTCGACCAGCGGCCCCAGCCGCAGGGTGTCGGGCCGGCCCGCGCGCACGGCCTCGCGCAGCGCGCCGAGGACGAGCGGGGCGTCGGCCGGTCCGCCCCGGCGGGCGAGGATGCCGGCGGCGGAGGCGCCGAGCGCGTCGGGCCGGTGCGCCCAGCGGCGGGCCCGTTCGACGGCGGCTTCGCCGGGCATCCGCTCGAACGCGGCGACGGCGGCCTCGGCGACCGTGCGCGAGGGGTCGGCGACGGCGGCGTCGATCAGGTCGAGCACCGCGGGGTCCTCGGCCTCGGCGAGGTAGTGCAGGGCGGCGCAGCGGGCGCCCTCGGGTCCGCTGCGGGCCGCTGCCACGATCTCGGGCCGGTCCTCGGTGCCCGCGACGGCGGCGAGGCAGCGTGCGGCGGGCACGTGCAGCGCCTTGCCGCGTTCCAGTGCCTGCTGGGCCCAGTCCAGGACGGCCTGGACGCTCCATCCGGGGCGGGGGCCGCCGCCGGGCGACATCTGGCGTTGCCAGCGGTCGAAGGAGCCGCGTTCGGTGGCGGCCTTGATGCGGGCGCCGACGGCTGCGCGCGGGTCGTCGGCCCACAACCGCCAGGGGCGCGGTTCGAAGGCGTCGCGTACGGCGGCGGCGAGCCCGGCGGCACCCTCGGGGGTGTCGGCGAAGCGGGCGAGGACGGGCAGCGCGAGGGAGCGCAGGCCGGCGTCGTCGTCGCGCAGGGCCAGCTCGTCGAGCGCCCACGCCCAGTTGGCGCCGGTGGCGGCGTACTGCCGCAGCAGCACGAGGGCGTCGTCGCGTCCGTACGAGGCCAGGTGGCCGAGGACCGCGAGAGCCAGCCCCGTACGGGAGTCGTCGGTGTCGAGGTGGTCCTCGGGATCGGCGAGGTGGCGCTCGATCTCCTGAAGGCCGCCGTCGAGGTCGATGTAGAGCCGGGCGTAGTAGAGGGAGCGGTTCTCGACCTGCCAGTCCTGGCGGGGATCGCCCAGGACGCACGTGTTGAGTGCCGCGAGCGCCTCGGTACGGGATGCGGCGAGCGCGTGGAGCGTGCCGTCGCCGCGGCCCCTCTGCAGCAGGCCGAGCAGGGTGCCGCTCGGCGCTATGAATGGATCGAACATGGAGAAAGCCTCACATCAAGCTGTCGACGCAACCGGGACTGTGCAGTACCTGGGTGGTGTCCGGAGGTACGGAGCCGGGAAGACCCCGTCCGCGATCCGGAAGAACACCGTCTAGGCCGCGCAGCGACATGATCGGCCGACCGCCGTCTTCTGCCTGGTGTCGAGCATCTTCCTCTGCCTCTCGTCGGTGGTCCTGAGCGGACCCGCGACGTCATGATGACCCAGCCATTTCGCCACCGCGACCACATTTCCGACGGACCGGTCGTCCTGGGCCGTGCCGCCCGCGCGGGCGGCGGTGTCAGCGCGCACCGAACAGTTCCAGCAGGTCGGCCTTGCCGAACATCCGCGCGGTGTCCACGGCGGAGGGCACCCCCGCGGCCGGATCGGCGCCCGCGTCGAGCAGCGCGCCGATGACCGCGGACTCGCCTTTGAAGACGGCTCCGGCGAGCGGGGTCTGGCCCCGGTCGTTCGCGCGGTCGGGGTCTGCGCCGCGGTCGACGAGGGCGGTGACGGCGGGTGCGTGGCCGTGGTAGGCGGCGAGCATCAGCAGCGAGTCGCCCCGGTCGTTGGTGAGGTTGGCGGGCACTCCCGCGTCCACGTAGGCGGCGAGGGTGTCCGTCTCGCCGCGGCGGGCGAGGTCGAAGACCTTCGTGGCCAGTTCGACCAACTCGGGGTCGGGGGTTTCGCTCATCGGACGGACCGCCTTCCTTGACCGTTGTCGTTGCCGTAGTCGTCACCGCTGCCCCGCCGGGGCGTACGGCGCCGGGGCCGTGCGGGTAAACCGACAGGGTACTGCCCCGCAACGGCGCGGGTCCGGGACACCGGGAGGGACGGCTCCGGGCCACGGCGGACGCGGGCGGCCCGGGACGACCACGGCCTTCCGGAGCGGTTGCGATGCGGTTTTCCTCACACCCGCAACGACGTTCGGGCGCACCCGGTGCAGGGCCGTACGACCACCTTTGCTGGACCGGTCGGGTGAAAACACCACCTTCTCACTCCAATGCACCTTTTATCGTATAGATACACCGGGTGAGCCTGGAAGGACTCATGGTGACCGTCCCTCTCAACCAGGAGAACCGCTCATGATCCTTTCCATCTCGGGCGTGGTACTGCTCGGCATCATCGCCTTCCTGTTCTTCAAGAAGGACGGGATGAAGGCGTCCCACGGCCTGATCTGCGCCCTGTTCGGCTTCTACCTGGCCGGCACCGCCATCGCGCCCAGCATCACGGCGGGCGGGGCGAGCCTCGCCGGCCTGCTGGGCGGGATCAAGTTCTGACCCTCCGCACCCACCCTCACCCCCCTCCAGGAGACAGACGTGGCCCGGCGACCACTCCCCCGCATTCTCAAGCGCGGCGGCGCTTCGATCACTCGCGGTCGCGAGGTCGCGCGCACGGCCGCCGACAGCGCCACCGACGTCCTCCGCCCGCTGATCGCGATCACCCGTGGTCTGCGGCTGCTGGCAGTCGCAGGACGCCAGAGATGGGCCGCGACGCCCAAGGAACGGCGCGGTTCCAGGCTGTTCCTCGTCGCGGCCTGCCTGACCGCGGTGGCGCTCCTCCCGCACGGGCCGGTCCTGGCCGTGATCGCGGTGATGGGCGCCGCCGCGTGGAAGGGCCGGGACCGCACCCCGGCGAGGACCGGCCCGGACGAGGCCGGGGAGGCCCGGCTGCGCACCCTGTACGAAGCGCTGGTCCCCTACTTCTCCGTCGCCGACGACCCCGCACCGCTCTTCGCCCACGGCGGCGACTGGGAGCGGCCCTTCGGCGACTACGCCTTCGACGGCGACGGCCGGCTCGCCCGGCTCCGGGTGACCTACCCGGCCTGGTTCACCGACGGCGAGAGCGAGGCGCGGACCCGGATCGAACAGGTGGTGCACGCCAAGTCCGGCCGGGGCCGCGAGTACCGCTTCGTGTGGGACGAGGAGGCCAACCGGCTCGCCATGACCGTGCTCGGCCCGCTTCCCACCACGATCGCCGCCCAGCGGTTCGTCACCGCCCCCGGGGAGACCGTCCTCGGATTCACCGACCCGGGGGCGGTGGGCCGCACCGTACCGGTCCAGGACGGTGACGCGAACCACGACGCCTCCCCCGTCGTCTGGCGGACCGGCCCCCGCTCCGCGGAGCCGCATCTTCTCGCCGTCGGAACGCCCGGCAGCGGTACGACGACCCTGCTGCGCTCCATCGCGCTGCAGGCCCTCCGTGACGGCGACGTGCTGATCGTCGACGGTGGCGGCAGCGGGGAGTACGGCTCTCTGGCCGGGCGCGAGGGTGTCCTCGCCGTCGAGTGCGGGCTCGCGGGCGCGCTGGCGACGCTGGAGTGGGCGGCGCACGAGACGGAACGGCGGCTCATCGACGCCAACCGCGAGCGCCAGGCCGGACGCCCCGCCGCCGGGAGCTCCGGGCGCCCGCTCTGGATCCTGCTGGACCGCCCGTCCGTCCTCGGGCACCTGGCGGCGGCGGACGGCCGGCCCGACCCGCAGGATCTCCTCCAGGTGCCGCTGCGGCACGGCCGTGCGGCCGGGGTCACCGTGGTGCTCGCCGACCAGTTCGACGCGGTGGACGGCCTCCCGGACGCGGTACTGACCCACACACCGGCCCGTGTCGTCCTCGGCGCCGCCGCGCGCGAGCAGGTGGCGGCCGTCCTCGGCGCCGAGCCGCACACCACTCCGGTGCCCGGCGTGCCCGCCGGACGCGGTTACGCCCGCCTGGGTGCGGGCGAGGTGCTGAGGCTCCAGGTCCCGGCCACCCCGGACCCGTACGACGAGGCCGCGGGCGAGGCGGACCGCCGGGCCGTGCTCGCCCTGCTCCCGGAGCGCACGGCCGGGCAGGCAGCCCCCGAGGCGGCTGGGGACGGCGGGGACGCGTTGGACGAGCGGGACGCGTTCCGCGCACCGGAGCCGGCGGTCGCGGAGAGCTGACCCCGGAGGCACGGCGGGCGGGAACGGCGGGCGGGAACGGACCGGAGGGTCCGCGGCCGCCCGCCGGGCTTTCCCCCGTCGTCCGCCCCGCCCCTCCCGGCCCTCTCAGGCCACGAAGGTCCTCGGCGCGTCGACGCCCGCCCCCGCGCCGGCCCGGACCAGCGCCGCCGCCGCGGCCAGCCGCGCCGCCGCCTCGTCCGCCACCGGCCCGCCCACCGTGAACGGCAGCCGGACGTACCCCTCGAACGCCCCGTCCACCCCGAAGCGCGGCCCGGACGGCACCCTGACCCCCACCCGCTCACCCGCCACCGCCAGGCGCGACCCGGAGAGCCCGCCGGTACGCACCCAGAGGGTCAGGCCCCCGCGCGGCACCTGGAACTCCCAGTCCGGCAGCTCCCGGCGCACCGCCGCGACCAGGGCGTCGCGGTTGCTCCGGGCCTGTTCGCGCCGGAGCCCGACCGCGTCGGCCCAGCCGCCGGTACGCAGCAGCCAGTTGATGGCGAGCTGCTCCAGGACGGGCGTCCCCATGTCCGCGTAGGCGCGTGCCGAGACGAGGCTGCGGATGGTGTCGGGCGCCGCCCGGACCCAGCCGATCCGCATCCCGGCCCAGAACGCCTTGCTGGCGGATCCCACCGTGATCACCGTGCTGCCGGCCGGGTCGAAGGCGCAGACCCGGCGGGGCATCTCCACGTCCTCGTCGAGGGGCAGTTCGTGCATCGTCTCGTCGACGACCAGGACCGTGCCCGCCGAGCGCGCCGCTTCCACCAGGCCGCGCCGCTGCTGCTCGTCGGCGAGGGCGCCGGTGGGGTTGTGGAAGTCGGCGACGACGTAGGCGAGCCGGGGGGCGGAGTCACGCAGGACCTGCCGCCAGCGGTTCAGGTCCCAGCCGCCGAGCCCGTCCCGCATGGCGACGGGCACCAGGCGGGCGCCGGTCTCCCGCATCAGCTGGAGGATGTTGGCGTAGCTCGGCGACTCGACGGCGATACGTTCGCCGCGCCCGGCGAAGAGGTGGCAGATGGCGTCGATGGCGCCCATCGCCCCGGTGGTCACCATGATCTGCTCGGGCATGGTGGGGACGCCGTGCTCGGTGTAGCGGTCCGCGATCATCCGGCGCAGGGCGGGCAGGCCGGCCGGGTAGTCGCCGTGCGTGTGGGCGTACGGCGGGAGTTCCTCCAGCGCGCCCCGGACGGCCCGGGTCAGCCAGGGCTCCGGGGCGGGCAGCGAGGCGCAGCCGAGGTCGATCATCGAGCCGAGCGCCTCGGGCGGCAGCGGTTCCAGGCCCCGGGCCGGCAGCGGGTTGCCCGCGGGGACCGCGGTCCAGCTGCCCGCGCCGCGCCGGGACTCCAGGAAGCCCTCGGTGCGCAGCGCCTCGTAGGCCGCGGCGACGGTGGTCCGGCTGACGGCCAGGGCGAGCGCCAGTTCGCGTTCGGCGGGCAGCCGTGCGGCGACCGGCACCCGCCCTTCGAGTACCAGCAGCCGGACCCCGTCCGCGAGGGCGCGGTAGGCCGGGGGCTTCCGGGCGCCGGGGGCGCCGGGGCGGGAGAGCGGTGCCCGGAGCTGGCGCGCGAGCTGGGCGGCCCCGACCGTCGAAGTCCACTGAGCCATGAAATCAGTCCACCTTCCTCGGATTGGCCATGGCTGGCGGCCAATCTCCGGCCACAGAGTGACACGAGCCGGTCCACCACCATCACAGCAGGGGGTACCCCATGTCCGCCACCGCCGTTCCGTCCCGCTCGTCCCTGGTCCGCAGGCTGGTGCGGCTCTACGCCGGGCTGGTGCTCTACGGCGCGAGTTCGGCGCTGCTGGTCGTCGCCGGGCTGGGGCTGGAGCCCTGGGGCGTGCTGCACCAGGGGATCTCGGAGCTCACCGGCATCGCCATCGGGACGGTGTCGATCGGGATCGGCGCGCTGGTGCTACTGCTGTGGATACCGCTGCGGCAGCGTCCGGGGCTGGGCACGGTCTCGAACGTCATCGTGGTGGGCCTCACGATGGACGTCGTCCTGGCGTTCGTCCCCGAGGCCCACGGGTGGGCGGCCAGGATCGCGGTGCTGGTGGTGGGCGTCGTCCTCAACGGAGTGGCGACCGGGCTCTACATCACGGCACGGTTCGGTCCGGGGCCGCGCGACGGGCTGATGACCGGGCTGCACCGCGTGACCGGCAGGTCGGTGCGCCTGGCGCGCACGGTGATCGAGGTCGCCGTCGTGGCGGCAGGGTTCGCGCTCGGGGGCTCGCTCGGGATCGGGACGCTGGTGTACGCGCTGGCCATCGGGCCGCTCGCCCAGTTCTTCCTGCGCCTGTTCGCCACCCCCGGGGCGCCGGGAGCGACCGGGGCCGTCGCCGGACCGTCACCGACGACCGCCATACTGCGGCGGTGAACTCAGGACGCCACCCGTATCTGGACCATCCGTCGACGATCCCGTTCGCCCACCGCGGCGGCGCGGCCGGTGGGCTGGAGAACACCGCTGCGGCCTTCCGCCGGGCGGCGGCGCAGGGGTACCGCTACTTCGAGACCGACGTGCACACCACCGCGGACGGCCGTCTCGTCGCCTTCCACGATCCGACCCTGGACCGGGTCACCGACACCGGGGGGCGGATAGCGGACCTGCCGTGGAGCGAGGTCCGGCGGGCCCGGGTGGACGGCCGTGAGCCCCTGCCGCTTTTCGAGGAGTTGCTGGAGGAGTTCCCCCAGGCCCGCTGGAACGTCGACGTGAAGGCCGAGTCCTCGCTCGAACCCCTCCTCGCGCTGATCCGCCGGACGCACACCTGGGACCGGGTGTGCGTCGGCTCGTTCTCGGAGGCCCGGGTGGCCCGCGCGCAGCGGCTCGGCGGCTCCCGGCTGGCGACCTCGTACGGCGTGCGGGGCGTACTGGCCCTGCGGCTGCGCTCGCTCGGGATTCCGGCGCCGCTGCGCCGTGGCGCGGTGTGCGCGCAGGTTCCGGTGAGCCAGAACGGCATCCGGGTCGTCGACCGCCGTTTCGTCCGTACGGCGCACGCCCTGGGCCTCCAGGTCCATGTCTGGACGATCGACGAGGCGGCGGAGATGAGCGCCCTCCTCGACCTCGGCGTGGATGGCATCATGACCGATCACATCGCGACGCTGCGTACGGTGCTGAGCGAGCGCGGGATCTGGTCCTGACGCCGGTCCGGCGGCCGGTGCCGGACGGAACGGACCGAGCAGGGGGCAGGGGAACTTGAGTACAGGAACCACGGGGACGGCGACGCCACCGGAACGTCCGGCCGGCACGCCGGAGGCCGTAGCGCGCAAGCGGGAACAACGAGGCTGGTACTTCTACGACTTCGCGTGCTCGGTCTACTCCACGAGCGTGCTCACCGTCTTCCTCGGGCCCTATCTGACCTCGGTGGCGAAGGCGGCCGCCGACTCCGACGGCTTCGTGCACCCCTTCGGCATACCCGTGCGGGCCGGGTCGCTCTTCGCGTACGCGGTCTCCGCGTCGGTGGTCCTCGCGGTCGTCCTCATGCCGCTGGTGGGTGCGGCGGCGGACCGTTCGGGCCGCAAGAAGCCTCTGCTCGCAGCGGCCGCCTACACGGGTGCGGTGGCCACGACGGCGATGTTCTTCCTGGACGGCCACCGCTATCTGCTCGGCGCCTTCCTGCTGATCGTCGCGAACGCGGCGATCTCGGTGTCGATGGTGCTGTACAACTCCTATCTGCCGCAGATCGCGGAGCCGGACGAGCGGGACGCGGTCTCCTCACGGGGCTGGGCGTTCGGTTACACCTCGGGCGCGCTCGTCCTCGTCCTCAACCTGGTCGTCTACACCGGGCACGACTCGTTCGGCCTGACCGAGTCGGATTCGGTACGCATCTGCCTGGCCTCCGCCGGACTGTGGTGGGGCGCTTTCACCGTCGTGCCGCTGCGACGGCTGCGCGACCGGTGTACCGCCCCGGGCGGCGAGGGAGCGGTCGGTTCGGGCTGGCGGCAGCTGATCGCCACCCTGCGGGACATGCGGCGCCATCCGCTGACGCTCTCGTTCCTGCTGGCGTACCTCATCTACAACGACGGGGTGCAGACCGTCATCTCCCAGGCCTCGGTGTTCGGCTCCGAGGAACTCGGCCTCGACCAGACGACGCTGATCACCGCCGTCCTGCTGGTGCAGATCCTCGCCGTGGCCGGCGCGCTCGGGATGGGACGGCTCGCCCGGGTGTACGGCGCGCAGCGCACGATCCTGGCCTCGCTGGTGGTCTGGACGGCGATCCTGGTGGCCGCCTATTTCCTGCCGGCCGCCTCGCCCGTCTTCTTCTACGTCCTGGCGGCGGCGATCGGACTCGTCCTCGGAGGCAGCCAGGCCCTCTCACGCTCCCTTTTCTCGCATCTGGTCCCGCGCGGCAAGGAAGCGGAGTATTTTTCCGCGTACGAGATGAGCGACCGCGGACTCAGCTGGCTGGGGCCCCTGGTCTTCGGCCTGGCGTACCAGCTGACCGGCAGCTACCGGCAGGCGATCATCTCCTTGGTGGTGTTCTTCGTCATCGGCTCCGTGCTGCTCGCGAGGGTGCCCGTGCGGGCCGCCGTGGCCGCCGCGGGCAATCCCGTACCGGAGCGGATTTAGACGTTGAAGTAAAAGGCCGGTAGTGTACGCCTTTGGCCTGCCCGGAAAGACCGTTACTGCGAGTGGATGACGTCAAGCTGTTGAGTGACAAATCCATTCAAAGGTGACAAACCGGGCAGCGGTGGGGAATCACCCCTGATACAGCAGCGGCAAGACGGGCGACGCATGGCCGGCAACGGGAATCTTTACCGCCGAGCGGACGTTGACCGGATGACGACGACAGCGACATCTGTCCTGTGGGCGACAAGCCCGGGAGGCACGATTCATGAGTGAGCGAGCTCTCCGCGGCACGCGACTCGTGGTTACCAGCTACGAGACGGACCGCGGCATCGATCTGGCCCCGCGCCAGGCGGTGGAGTACGCATGCCAGAACGGGCATCGATTTGAGATGCCCTTCTCGGTAGAGGCGGAAATTCCGCCGGAGTGGGAGTGCAAGGCGTGTGGCGCCATGGCACTCCTGGTGGACGGGGATGGCCCCGAGGAGAAGAAGGGCAAGCCCGCACGTACGCACTGGGACATGCTCATGGAGCGGCGCACCCGCGAGGAGCTGGAGGAAGTGCTGGCCGAGAGGCTGGCGGTCCTTCGCTCCGGAGCCATGAACATCGCCGTGCATCCGCGGGACAGCAGGAAGTCCGCCTGATCCGCGCAAGCACCGAACGGACGGCCGCACCGCATGCGGCCACTACAGCCT
>NZ_JBHWZJ010000019.1:0-41686 GCF_042728415.1 Streptomyces sp. NPDC060198
CCTACAACTTGGTCTTGATGCACTTGTCGTAGATGGTGTCGATGCCGAGTATGGAGGAACTGGCGGTCAGCATCATGATGGCGATGCGCTGCCCCTTGAGGTACGTGGTGCGTGCGCTCATCACACGAGTGACGGCCGCACGGATCCCACCCCAGCGCTTGATGGCTCGCCAGATCCTTCGGATCTTGGTGACGGCGAAGTACGAGGTGCCGAGCAGTGACAAAACGGCTCCCACGCACACGGTGATACGCCAGGCTCGGCCCCAGGAGAACCAGCCCTTGCCGTTCAGGTCGTACATGGTGACCGGGTCGAGCTGCAGGAACCGGCCGGTCGTGGAGTCGTAGAGACGCGCGCCCATCAGCGTGAGTCCGGAGAGGGTCTCGCCGGAACGCTGCTGAGCGCCGAGCCAGCCATAGCGTGCAGGCACACTGCTGGCACGGACGTTGCCGTACTCATCCGTGTCCTGCGAAGTGGCTGCCTTGCTGGTGTCCAGCGGTAGCTGGAGGGCGATGTCGCCGTGGATGTCGCTGAGCGGCAAGACGGTGTCGCCAGTCTTGCCGGTGGTGGCGACGAGACCACCGCCGACAGACTCGACGTATCGGGTGACAGCGCCTTGGGTGTCCTCGGTAATCCAGGACGGGCTGTCGCAGCCGCAGTCGTAGCGGTTGACCTTGGACGCGCTGGTCGTCCACGTGCCACCGCTGTTGGTCTCGGCGATCGAGGAGCGGAGGCGCTGGGTTCCATCGAGCTGCCAGGTCTGGCGCTTGGTGCCGACGGTCTCCTGGTGGACCATGTCGCTGTTGTCGTAGCTCAGGCTCACGCCACCCGGCTGGGCAGCGGTGCGGCCGAAGGCGTCGTAGGGGTAGCCGGTGTCGACCTGTCGGTCGCCGCTGTCGTAGGTGTAGTTGGTGGTTGCTGCTCCCGTAGTGGTGCAGTCAGCGCCGGGGGTGCTGGTGGCACTGGCGAGGGACTTGCGGTTGGAACGTTCGTCGAAGGTGTAGGTGCGGGTGGTACAGACCGTCTCAGCGGTGTCCTCGGCCGTGGCCAGGCGGCCGATCGCGTCGTACCGGGTCGGTGACGGCAGCACCTTCCCGAGTGCCGGCCACCTCGCCGCCTACGCAGGACTCGCTCCGGCAACCCGCAGTTCCGGGTCCTCGATCCGCGGCGAACAGCCTTCCCGGAGAGGAAACAAGCAGCTCAAACGTACCTTCCTCCTCTCCGCGTTCGCCTCTCCGGGCGATCCTGCCTCCCACGCCTACTACGACAAGAAGATCGCCCAAGGGAAGCACCACACCCAGGCCCTGCTCTGCCTCGCCAGACGCCGGGCCGACGTCCTCTTCGCGATGCTCCGCGACGGAACCTTCTACGAACCCCAACCCGTCCGAGCGACTTGAGACCTGCTTGCCCTCCGCCCAAGCCCATGGTCAGCGGCCATGGGGGACGAGAATTCCGAGCACTTGGCACTCATCCGTCGCTGGCTCGCGGGCGAAACCGTCAACAACACCGTCGGCATCAAGGTCGTCAGCGGCCCCTTCCACGGACGGACCAAAATCGTCGAGCTCGACCAGTCAGGACTGCCGCCCGCAGGCTTCCGAGGTCGCCCCGGTCGAACATCAGGACCCTGGAACTCCGCCGCCAAACACACTTACCTGGCAGTTCCAGCCCCCGACACCTCTGCGGGCTGGAACTACGAATACGCAGGCATCGACACAGCCGCAGATGCATGACGCACGCCCGACACCGGGGCCACCCCAACAGCTTGACCAAAGAGATGGGAACACCCCCCAGGCCGGGGGACGGACTCCGTTCGGCCATCATCGAGGGCAGAACTCTCCGATCCGGCCGGGGCTGGAAACGTGCGCCGTCCGATGTCGGCCTCGGACGCGATGTCGTACAGCGTGGTCTCGTCGAAACCCTTGCGCTCGAAGGGCGCGAAGCCGATGCGTTCGAGCTCGGTCCTGGAGGTGGCCCGTGGACGACCACTCGCGGACACTCATCGACGCTGGTCCGTCCCTCTCCCGGTACCCGCGGCACGAACCGTGGCCCACCTCCACCCGCGTGGAGAGCACCCGGCCGTCAAGCTCACCGAAGAGCAGAACGACGGTTCACCTCCGCTCGCGCGGAGAGCACGCCGCCCTCTCCCGCCGGGCCCCGCCGGGAGAGGGTATCAACGGCCCTGCCCCCGCAGCAGGGCGTCCAGCCGCGGGTAGACCCGGCGGGCGTTGCCCGAGAAGATCGCCGCACGCTCCTCGTCGGGCAGGTCGGCCGAGTCCAGGTAGCGCTTGGTGTCGTCGAAGTGGTGGCCCGTCCCGGGATCGATCCCCCGTACCGCGCCGACCATCTCCGAACCGAACAGGATGTTCGCCGGGTCGATGACCTTCAGCAGCAGGTCGATGCCGGGCTGGTGGTACACGCAGGAGTCGAAGAAGACGTTGCGCATCAGATGGGTGTCGAGCGTCGGACGGCCCAGCATGTCCGCCAAACCCCGGTAGCGGCCCCAGTGGTACGGCACCGCGCCGCCGCCGTGCGGGATGACGAGCCGCAGGCCGGGGAAGTCGGCGAAGAGGTCGCCCTGCAGCAGCTGCATGAACGCCGTGGTGTCGGCCGCGAGATAGTGGGCGCCCGTGGCGTGGAACGCGGGGTTGCAGCTGGCCGAGACGTGCACCATGGCCGGTACGTCCAGCTCGCACATGGCCTCGTAGAGGGGATACCAGTACCGGTCGGTCAGCGGCGGCGCGGTCCAGTGGCCGCCGCTGGGGTCGGGGTTGAGGTTGAGGCCGACGAATCCCATTGCCACGCACCGGCGCAGTTCGTCGACCGCGTCCGCGAGCGGGGCTCCGGCGGTCTGCGGCAACTGGCACACCCCGACGAAGGTGTCGGGGAAGAGTTCCGTGACCCGGGCCACCAGGTCGTTGCAGGCGCGGGCCCAGGCGGCGGAGACGGCGGCGTCGCCCTCGTGGTGGGCCATGGCCGAGGCGCGCGGTGAGAAGAGGGTGAGGTCGGCGCCGCGCTCGGTGAGCATGCGCAGCTGGTTCCGCTCGATGGAATCGCGGATCTCTTCGTCCGATATACGCGGGTACGCGGCGGCCTTTCCTCCCTCGAGGTGGGCGGCGAGCTGGTCCCGCCGCCAGTCGCCGTGGGACGCCGGGGCGGTGGTGTAGTGCCCATGGCAATCGATGATCATCCGCGAACCGTCCTTGCTGTGAGTGCTGGGGGCGAGCGCACGCGCATCGTACGACAAAATTGTGCGCAATTTGAGATGGCGATAGTGTTGCCCATCCAGCCTCTGGAGGTATTCATGAGCTTTGCCCCCGAACGTTCCCGCAGCGGGAGACCCGCCAAGGAGGCGGCCGACCGGATCCGCGCGGGCATCCTCGCCGGAGACTTCGCCCCGGGTCAGCGGCTGATCGAGGCCGAGCTGTGCGAGCAGTACGGATGCAACCGGGGGGCCGCGCGAGCGGCGCTCGTGGATCTGGAGCACGAGGGCCTGGTGGAGCGCATCGCCAACCGGGGAGCCAGAGTGCGGGCGGTCGGCGTGGAGGAGGCCGTGGCCATCACCGAGGTGCGGATGGTCCTGGAGGGCCTGTGCGCCGCGAAGGCGGCCGAGCGGGTGACCGAGGTGCAGGCGGCGGAGCTGCGGGACATCGGCCGACGCATGCGGGACGCGGTGTCGCACGGCGAGGTCATGGTGTATTCGGGGCTCAACTCCCTGCTCCACGACCGCTTGCGGGAGATCGGCCGACAGCCCGTCGCCTCGGACCTGCTGGCCAACCTGCTGGCCCGCAACGTGCGCCGGCAGTTCCAGCTGGCGCTGCGGCCGGGCCGGCCCCAGGTGTCACTGCCGCAGCACCTGGCGATCATCGACGCCATCTGCGCGCGGGACCCCGCCGCGGCGGACCGCGCGGCCCGCGAACACGTCGCCGACGTGATCGTCGCGATGCGGGAGATCGACGGATGATTTAGTCCGCAACATTGCCTTCACAATTGTCAACAATCTCTGTACCGTCTCCTCCACGCGGCCGACGGTGGCCCGTCCCTCGCCCCACGGGCGGGGGTCTGAGCTCTGCGAGGAGTCCCGATGCAGCGAAACCTCCGCGGCCGCACGAAGCCCGGACGAGGTGTGTGCGCCCTCGTCGTCCTGACCATGAGCCTCGGCCTGGCGGCGTGCGGCAGTGACAAGGAGAAGGCGACGGAGGCCGGCGGTACGACTACCGTCAAGGTCGGCGTCATCCCCATCGTCGACGTCGCCCCCATCTACCTCGGCATCAAGCAGGGCTTCTTCGAGGAGGAGGGCCTGGAGCTGAAGCTGGAGACCGCGCAGGGCGGCGCCGCGATCGTGCCCGGTGTGATGAGCGACCAGTACCAGTTCGGCTTCAGCAACACCGTCTCCCTGCTGCTCGGCGGCTCCAAGGGGCTGGGCCTGCAGGCCGTCGCCGCGGGCGTGTCCTCGACGGGCGAGAAGGGCAAGGACTTCGGCGGCGTCGTCGTCAAGGGCGACAGCGCCATCAAGTCCGCGGCCGACTTGGCGGGCAAGAAGATCGCCGTCAACACCCTGCAGAACATCAACACCATCACGGTCAACGAGGCGGTCCGCGCCGCCGGCGGCGACCCGTCCGGCATCGAGTACGTCGAGCTCGCCTTCCCCGACATAGCCCCCGCCGTGGCGAAGGGCGACGTGGACGCCGGGCAGCTGGTGGAACCGTTCCTGACCATCGCTCAGGGCCAGGGTGACCGCCAGGTCACCTCCAACTACGCCGAGACCGACCCGGGCCTGCTGGTCGGCGCGTACTTCACCTCCGACACGTACGCCAAGCGGAACCCGAAGGCCGTGACCGCCTTCGGCGCGGCGATGAAGAAGTCCATGGCGTACGCGACGGAACACCCGGACGACGTCCGCGCGATCCTCACCGAGTACACCGACATCGCCGCCGACGTGCAGAAGAACGCCGTTCTGCCGAGCTGGCCCACAGAGATCGAGACCGGGTCCCTCCAGAAGCTCGCCGATCTGATGGCCGAGGACGGTCTCGCCGACTCCGCTCCCGACGTCAAGAGCCTGCTCCCGTGACCGACGTGAAGAAGGGTGGGGCAGCGATGCCCCGCCCCGGGCGCGACACCGTCCTCGGAGTGGTCGGTCTGCTGGCCGTCGTCGCCCTGGTGGAGATCCTGCCGCGCGGCGGCATCGTCGACGACAACTTCCTCCCGCCCGCCGACGCCATGGGCGACGAGCTGATCGGCCTTCTCGGCCGGGAGTCGTTCTGGACCGCTCTCGGCCAGACCCTGCGCGGCTGGGCCATCGGCCTGGCCGTCTCCATGGCCGCCGGCATCGTGGTCGGGATGCTCGTCGGCAGCAGCCGGGTCCTGCGTGAACTGACCGCCTCCACGGTCGAGTTCCTGCGTCCGATCCCCTCGGTCGCCCTGATACCGCTGGTGGTCCTGATCTACGGCAGCCGCCCGCAGTCCGCGCTGGTGCTCGTGGTGTACGCGGCCTTCTGGCAGGTGCTGGTGCAGGTGCTGTACGGCGTGGCCGACGTCGACCCGGTGGTCCGCGACACCGCCCGCTCCTACCGGTTCTCCCGCTGGACGGTGTTCCGCACGGTGGTGTGGCCGACCGCGCTGCCGTACGTCGTCACCGCCTTCCGGCTCGCCGCCGCCGTCGCCCTCATCCTGGAGATCACCGCCGAACTCATCATCGGGGTCCCCGGACTCGGGCAGCGCATCGGCGTGGCCCAGTCCTCCGGCGCCGTGGCCACCACGTACGCCCTGGTGGTCGTGGTCGGACTGATCGGCGTCCTGGTCAACATCCTCGCGCGCGCGGCCGAACGCCGTGTCCTGCGCTGGCACCCCTCGGTGAGGAGGGAACTGACGTGAAAACCCGTGCCGCGCTCCGGCAGTCGGTACTGGTCCTGGCGCTGCCGGCCGTCCTGGTGACCGTCTGGTGGTTCGCCTCGGCGGGCTCCACCAGCTTCTTCTGGCCGCCGCTGGCCGACATCGTCGAGGCCTTCCCGAAGACCTGGAACGGCGACCGGTTCACCCACGACGTGCTGCCGAGCATGTCCCGGCTGGCGCTGGGCTACGCCATCGCCCTGGTGGCGGGCGTCGCCCTGGGCGTCGCGATCGGGCTGTCGCGCACCGTCCGGGCACTGCTGGAGCCCACCCTGGAGTTCTTCCGCGCCGTGCCGCCCCCCGTACTGGTGCCGGTCATCGCCCTGTTCGCCGGTTACACCGGCTGGACGTCGAAGATCGTCACCATCGCGCTGGGCTGTCTCTGGCCGATCCTGCTGAACACCGTCGAGGGCGTACGCGGCCTGGACGAGGTGCTGCTGGACACCGCCCGCTGCTACCGGATGCGCAGGAGCACCCGGCTGCGGCAGGTGGTCCTGCGCGGCTCCAGTCCGCAGATCGCGGCCGGCGCCCGGCAGGCGCTGTCCATCGGCGTGATCCTGATGGTGATCAGCGAACTCTTCGGCGCCAACCGGGGCCTGGGCGCGTCCATCGTCCAGTTCCAACGGGGTTTCGCCATCCCCCAGATGTGGACCGGGATCATCCTGCTCGGCCTCATCGGATTCCTGCTCTCGGTGCTGTTCCGCGCCGTGGAGCACAAGATGCTGGCCTGGTACCGGGGCCTGCGGCAAGCGGATCGAGGAGCCTGAGCCATGTCCGTACCCAAGACGTCCAAGAAGGCCGACGGGCCGGTCGGTCCCCCTGCGCCGGGAGTGGCGGCGTCGGCCACCGACGCCCTCGACGTGCGTGGCCTGCGCAAGATCTACGGCGGGGCCGGCGGCGTCGAGGCCGTGCGCGACCTGACGTTCCGTGTCCGCAGCGGCGAACTGGTCTGCATCGTCGGCCCGTCCGGCGCGGGCAAGACGACCCTGCTGCGCTGCATCGCCGGTCTGATGGACCTGACGGAGGGCGAGGTGCTGCTGGACGGCGCCGTGGTCTCCGGCCCGCCCGAGGGCATGGCCGTGGTGTTCCAGGAGTACGGCCGCAGCCTCTTCCCCTGGCTGACGGTCCGCCAGAACGTCGAACTGCCGCTGAAGGAGAAGGGCCTCGGCCGTGCCGAGCGGGCCCTCAAGGTCGACGAGGCGCTGGCCGCCGTGGGCCTGTCGGACAGCGCCGGCTCCCATCCGTGGCAGCTCTCCGGCGGTATGCAGCAGCGGGTCGCCATCGCCCGCGCCGTGGCGTACGAGCCGTCGGTGCTGCTGATGGACGAGCCGTTCGCCGCCGTCGACGCGCAGACCCGCGCCGACCTGGAGGACCTGGTGCGCTCGCTGTGGAACCGGCTGGGCGTGACGGTGCTCTTCGTGACGCACGACATCGACGAGGCGGTCTATCTGGGCCAGCGCGTGCTGGTGCTCTCCAACCGTCCCACGGTGGTACTGGAAGACGTCACCGTCGACCTCCCCTCCACCCGTGACCAGTTGGAGACCCGCTCCACCCCGCGCTTCGCGGAGCTGCGCCACCACGTGTACGAACTGATCCAGCGCGCCAAGGCCGGGCACCGGCCGGAAGCGGGCACCGAGACCGACGAGGTGCGGAAGCCGTGAACGACCACCGACTCGTCATCACCGACGTCCCTCGCCCCGACCCCCGGCTGGTCGACCGGCTGCGCGTCTACGGTGTGGCCACCGTCCACGAGGCGTTGGGCCGCACCCACAGCCTCGGCCCCGACCTGCGCCCGATCCAGCAGGGCCTGACCATCGCGGGCGCCGCGGTCACCGCACTGTGCTGGCCCGGCGACAACCTGATGATCCACGCCGCGGTCGAGCAGTGCGGCGAGGGCGACGTCCTGGTGGTCGCCGCCGCCGCGCCCAGCACCCACGGCATGTTCGGCGAGCTCTTCGCCACCGCCCTGGCCAGGCGTGGCGTCACCGGCCTGGTCATCGACGCCGGAGTGCGCGACACCAGGGAACTGCGGGAGATGGGCTTCGGCGTGTGGTCGCGCCACGTCTCGGCGCAGGGCACGGTCAAGGCCACCGCGGGCAGCGTCAACCTGCCGGTCGTCGTGGCCGGTCAGCAGATCGCGCCCGGCGACATCGTGATCGCCGACGACGACGGCGTGATGTGCGTACCGCGCGCCCGGGCCGAGGAGGCGGTGGCCGCCTCGCAGGCCCGCGTCGAAAAGGAGGCGGAGAGCCGCGCCGCCTTCGAGCGCGGCGAGCTGGGGCTCGACCGTTACCGTCTGCGGAAGGTGCTGGAGAACCAGGGCGTGCGCTACCGGTCCTGGCAGGAACAGCACCCCGACGCGGAACCCTCCCCCGCCGCCGGTTTCGACAAGGACGGCCGGTGACCGCCACGGACGGGGTCCGCTGCGCTCTGATGCGCGGCGGGACGTCCAAGGGCGCCGTCTTCCTCGCCCGGGACCTGCCGTCCGATCCCGCGGAACGGGACGAGCTGCTGCTGCGCATCATGGGCAGCCCGGACCTGCGGCAGATCGACGGACTGGGCGGCGCCCACCCCCTGACCAGCAAGGTGGCCGTGGTCTCGGAAAGTTCCGAGTCCGGCGTGGACGTCGACTACCTGTTCCTGCAAGTGGTCGTGGACCGGCCGGTGGTGACCGACTCCCAGACCTGCGGCAACATGCTGGCGGCCGTCGGCCCGTTCGCCGTCGAACGCGGTCTCGTACCGGCCGGCCCGGACCACACCGACGTCCGGGTACGGCTGGTCAACACCGGGTCGGCCGCGGTGTTGCGCGTGCACACGCCCGGCGGGCGCGTCTCCTACCGCGGCGACACCGCGATCACCGGCGTACCGGGCACCGCCGCGCCGGTGGTGATCGTCGCCGAGCCCTCCGGCGCGCCCCTGCTGCCCACCGGGCGAAGCCGTGACGAGTTCGCCGGGTACTCCGTCACCTGCGTGGACAACGGCATGCCCTCCGTACTCGTACGGGCCGCCGACCTGGGCCTGACCGGCGCCGAGTCTCCGGCCGAGCTGGAGGCCGACGAGTCGCTGCGCCACCGGGTACGCGCGATTCGCGCCGCCGGCGCCGAGGCCCTGGGCATCGACCCCGACCCCGACGCCACCACGGTGCCGAAGATCGTGCTGGTGGCACCGCCCGAACAGGGCGGGGCCATCACCACCCGCAGCTTCATCCCGGAACGGGTCCACCAGGCGATCGGGGTACTCGGCGCGGCCTCCGTGGCCGCCGCCGTCCGGCTGCCGGACAGCGTCGCGGCCCAGGTCGCCGAAGTACCGCCGGCCGGCGAGCCGGTACGGATCGAACACCCCACCGGATTCCTCGACGTGGGCGTCGCGCCGGGGCCGGACGCCCACCACCCGGTGGGCGCCACGTCCGTGATCCGCACCGCCCGAATGATCTTCGACGGGACCGTCCACCCCGGTCCCGTCCGCACCCGACAGCACTCCGGCCGCACCTGGCCGGCCCCCACGGAGGTACCCGCATGAACAGCGCACGCGGCGACATCGCCCACCTCGGACACGTCGAACTGCTCACCCCCGAGCTCGACGGCACCGTGTGGTTCTGCACCGAGATCCTCGGCCTGACGGAGACCGGCCGCGTCGGCGACTCGGTGCACCTGAGGGCCTTCGACGACTACGAGCGGACCAGCCTGGTCGTCACCGCGCACTCCACCTCCGGGGTGCGCCGCACGGCGCTGCGGGCGTCGAGCCCCGAGGCGCTCGAGCGCCGGGCCGCCGCGTGCCGCGAGGCAGGCCGCGACGGCGAATGGGTGGACGGCGAGGCCGGCACCGGCCGCACGTTCCGCACCAGCGACCCGGACGGGCACGTGCTCGACCTCTACTACGAGACCGAGTGGTACGAGGCCCCGCCGGAACTCCGGCCCGCTCTGAAGAACCAGCCGCAGGCCAAGCCCAACCGCGGTGTGGGTGTCCGCAGGCTCGACCACATCAACTTCCTGGGGGCCGACGTCCTGGCCAACGCGGAGTTCACCGAGCAGGTCCTCGGGGCCCGGCCGACCGAGCAGATAAAGCTGGACTCCGGCCGGGTGGCCGCCCGCTGGCTGACCTTCAACAACAAGTCGTACGACGTGGTGTACACGGAGGACTGGACCGGCTCCGAAGGGCGCCTGCACCACATCGCCTTCGCCACCGACACCCGCGAGGACATCCTGCGCGCCGCCGACCTGGCCATCGACAACGGCGTGCACATCGAGACCGGCCCGCACAAGCACGCCATCCAGCAGACGTTCTTCCTCTACCTGTGGGAGCCCGGAGGCAACCGGATCGAGCTGTGCAACCCGCTCACCCGACTGGTCCTCGCCCCCGACTGGCCCCTGATCACCTGGACGGAACAGGAGCGCAAGCGGGGACAGGCGTGGGGCCTGAAAACCATCGACACCTTCCACACCCACGGCACCCCGCCGATCGCCTGACCGGAGGGGCGGGCCGCGGACGCCCCCTCGCGGCGCGGAACCCGCGGCCTCCGGCCCGCCCGGCCCCGGGCAGGCCGCGCCGGTGCGCCGGCCGGCTTCGGACCCCGCCTACCGGAGGGGCAGTCCCTCCGGATCGGTGAGTCCGGCGGGTTCGGCGCGGACCGTGGCGGTCCAGGCCGTGGGGTCGCAGCCTTCGCCGTTGGGGTGCTGCTCCTTCAGTTCCGCCTCGGTCCCGTCGGTCACGATCTCCTTGCCGTCGGCGGTGGACGTGACGGTGAGCCGTACCTGAACGGGGCCGGGACCGTCGGCCTCCGGGAGCGGGATCGACAGGTGGTTCGTCGGATCGCCCGGGTTGCCGGACTTCCGTTCCTCACAGACCTCGCCGACGCAGAAGCGGAGGGAGGCCGCGTTCGCCGGACCGAAGTCCGAAGCACGCCAGGCCAGCGAAACCTGCGAATCCATGCCGAGGAGGGTGCAGGCGGTCTCGCCGGCCCCGGAACAGCCGCTCAGGACCGCTGCCGCCAGCAGGACGGGCAGGACGGGCAGGACTGATCGTCTCATCTCAGTACCTCGCGATCGGGTCGGGAAGGGCGACGCCGGAGCCTCCCCCGATGAGGCGGACGCCTGATGTTCCCGTGGTGACGACCGCACGGGGCGCACTGGTTCCCCCGCCGGACCTCTCCCGGTGGCCCGGGGGCGAGCACCTCCCCGCCCGCACCGGCCTTCGGCCCGCGCTCCCCGGTACGCCCCTCGTCGCCGCTCCGAGCCCGACGCCTTTCCCGTGGCGCCATTCCGCGAGGTGCGTCGCGGCGGTGATCACGGGATTCCCGATTGCAGCGACGGCTCGCAGCTGGACCCGTAGGTGGCCACACTCGCGACATCTGGGTTCCATCCTGGCGGCGGGCTGGGCAGGCTGCGGCTTGCCATGATCCACTTCGGTCGAACGGTTCGCCCGCCATGCCCGTCCGCAGCGTTCCCGAACACAGTCATGGTCCACACACCCGTACATGCCTCCTGGCTGAACCAGGTGGAGATCTACTACTCCGCCGTCCAGCGCAAGGTGGTCTCACCCAACGGCTTCGCCGACCTCACCGAGGTCAGGGACCGGCTCCGGGAATTCGAAGACCGCTACAACGCCACGGCACAGCCACTCCGGTGGAGGTTCACCACCTCCGACCTGGACGGCCTACTGGCCAGGCTCGACCGGCGCACCGCCGATCACTACGAAGAATCCTCCGTTGCGTCGACAGCGTGATCAACCCCCGAAGGATCTGCGGAGCCGACCACTTAGTTCGCTGCTGTCGACGGGGGTGACATCCGGGTGGGCACGAGCGTGCTGGGCGGCGCCGAGATGCGGCTGCGCATCCAGCGCGACGACGTGGGCTCCGGTCCCCGGTCCCGCGGTGGTGCGAGGGGCAGGCGGCGCCTGCCCGCCGGCCGGGGCGGGGCTTCCCGCTGGGGCCTCGGGAAGGTCGCCTCCGGAAGCAGGTGACAGGCTGCGCACCGGTCTGCGACTCCGTCCGGCCGGGCGTCAGGAGACCTTTGCCCGCCAGCCGGTGAGGCCCTCTTCCTCGCCCGCGACCTGGAAGCCCACCACGAACGGCTCGTCGCCGTCGGCCGTCAGGTAGACGGTGCACTCTTCCACGGTGCCGCCGGGCGGGATCACGTCCTCGCCCTCCTCCGAGGGGCAGGCGTCGATGTCCAGCCCGTCGGCGAACGATCGCGGAATCCCCCCGATCTGCTGGCCGCCCTCGGTGATCACGCGAACGCTGTCCGCCTGACCGGCGGAGAGATCGGTCTCGCCGGGATTGCGGTAGGAGATCGTCACGTAGTACGGGGTGCGGTGCAGCTCGGCGCCGTCGAAAACGGTACCGGCGAGGTCGTCGGGGCTGCCCTTGCGTACGGACTCCAAGGTGGCCGGCAGTTCGACGATGCCCCCGTCCTCCTTCCCCGCGTCCCATCGGACGGTGATGGCGTCGCCCTGCGCCGCCACGTCCTCCGCCGCCTCGGCGAAACCACCCTCGACCGGCCAGGTCGTGACTTGGGAGGCCGGGCCGATCCCGCCCCCGACAAGGTGCGTCACCGCCATCACGCCCACGCCCTTCGTCAGCATGTACGTCCCGCAGGAGGTGTACGAGGCTCCGGGGGCCAGCGTGTCCGGCGCCGAGTCCTCGCAGGACGCCGAGGCACGCGCGGTGCCGCCGGTCAGGCGGACCTGCGTGCCGGGCAGCCAGTCGGTACCGGTCACGGTGAGGTTGCGGAACACCTCGTAGGGGGCCGGTATCTCCTTCTTGCCGGTGTTGGTGACCTCGTAGGTGAGGTAGTACGGGACCTTGCCCTTGAGACCGTCACCCAGGCGTACGCCGTCGAGGGCGTCGTCCGAACCGCGGACGAGGCCTTCGACGGAGAGTCGGATCGGATACGTCTTCTCGTCGATGGCGGTGTGCACGACGTCCCGGGCTCCGGTTTCCACCGGCAGCTCGGCCCGGTGGTCCGGGCCGTTCATCTTGTTCAGCAGAGTGTGTGCATCTGCGCATCCAGCAAGGAGAACCACTCCCGCCGATCCCGCGACAATCCCTCTGAAGCCGCTGGTCAGAAACATGAAGATCCCCCGTTGCAAAACGTTCACTAGATTGGCACATGCTATGTGATTGCTGTGCGTCGCCATGTCACACCCCGGACCCGGCCCTGTGGTTCCGTCACCTCGCGAGGGGGCGAGCACAGCCGGGCGCGCGGAAGCGCCGGGGCGGCCCGGGGCAATGCGCTCCGCGGCACGGGCAGAGGAATCCGGAATCGCCGGTCATGACGCGGGCCCTGACCGTTCGTTCCGCCATGCCGTCCCGCGGGGACATCGCCTGCCCCATGGGACAATCCCTTCCGCGACGGGCTCAGGGGGATGGCGCACAGGGAACGGGCCGGGACCGCACGGGACTTCGTCCACGGTCCGGACACGATCGACCGGGGCGCGTGTCGAAATGGCGATCCGGCTGTGCTCCGGCTGCGGATCGCGGCGCCCCGGCAGCGCCGCGCGCCCTATTCGAAGGAGTGTCTCCCTTGCCCTTCCCGCCCAGTGACATGGTCGCCGCTTTCGGCCGGCACCTGCATTTCAAGAGCTTCGGTGTGGCCGCTGGACACTCCTGACGAGGTACTCGTCGACGCCCTGCACGCCGTGGCGGCGGCACACCTCACCGGCGAACCGATTCCCTCGCCGTGGCGCTGGAACGAGAGCGAGCCGTCCGACATGACCGAACTGGCCGATCTCCTCGACGCCCGGGGTGTGCGGGTGGGGCGCGTGGCAGCGGGGAACGGCTATTTCGCGTACGGCCCTCGGCACTCACCCCAACTCGACATCGTGGGCGGGCGCGACGGCTGCTTCGTCGAGGCCGACTTCCCGGACTCCTTCGTCCGTGTCTCGCTGAAGCCCGCTCTCGGCTGGCTGGTGGATGTGTACTTCGAGGAATGCGGGGCCTGGGGCCGTGTCGATCTGGGCTGGAATCTATGGTGCAGCACGCGGCCCGGACCAGGAGTGCCCCGTGCGACGGCATCGGTGGCGGACATCGCCGACGTGCTCGGCAAGGGGCCGAACGCCTGGGACGTGGAGGTGCCGTGCGTGCCGGCCGCTCACGGGGACACGGTTCCCACCGGGCCCCGGTCCGAGTGGCAGGATTCCCTCTTTGCGGACCTGGCCGCTTCGCCCGCGCGGCCGGGAGGCGTCGGTCGGTCCGACGACGACGCCGAGCCCCGGACCTTGCCGCAGCCGCCCGGTCCCCGCCGTATCACCGACCTGGTTCTCGAACAGCTGTCGGCATTCGGCTTCGGGGACGTCGAAGAGGGGGACGCCGACGTCCCCATCCGGTCCGACGCGTTCCACATCGAATGGCACAGTCGCGCCAAGAGTCTGTCCACGTCCGAGGTACAGCGGCTGAACGGCCTCGCCGCGGCGGCCGGCGACGATGTCCCCAAGCGGCTGATCGTGATCACGACATCCGGCATCAGCCGGCCGGCGGCGGCTTTCGCCGACGACGCCAAGGCGTTCGTCTTCTTCCTCGACAGCACCGCCGACAAGCTCGTGTCCTTGAACTCCCGCGCCGGAGAAGCGCTGTTGCCCCGTACCGATCCGGCCGATCGAACACTGAAGCCCTGGTGACCCGACCCACGACCGGCGGTCTCGCCGGTCGGCACGGAATGCGACCTCGCCGGGCAGGCCCACGACCAGCCCCGTGGACCTGCCCGCTAGGGGATCGCCGTCCTCGCCGGTACGCGTCCGGCCCGGCGAGGACGGGCCGACCGCGCGCGGCACGGCTGGACGTCCGGGAGGTTGCGGACCGAGCCCGAACCGTCCGCCTCTCCTCTTCCGGTGGCCCCGCGCCGAGGGCGCGCGCACGGATTCCGCGAGGGCCTTGACACCCCGGTGTGGCAGGAGGAGCATCCTCCCGTTCGTTGACAACGTTGTCGGGACAGGGTGCCGGGCAGGCAACGGTGCTTCCGATCCCGCCCGTTGACCGTCCGTCACACACGAAGGGCAGGATCGGTGTCAGACACGCACAACCGTCGGACGCATCCCGGGCTCAGGGCTGCTCGCTGCGTCGCGGTGACCGCCATGGCAGCACTGGGGATGGCCGCCACAGCCGTCCCCGCGTCGGCAGCGTCCTCGTACCCCACCGTCAAGGACCCGGTTTCGTACGTCCACCCGCTGATCGGCACCGCGAACGCCGGCAACACCTATCCGGGCGCGGTGCAGCCGTTCGGCATGCTGGCCTGGAGTCCGCAGAACTCCCGGGGCAAGCAGGTCTCGACCCCCGCCCCCGGCGGGTACCAGTACGACGCGACGAAGATCCGCGGCTTCAGCCTGACGCATCTGAACGGTGTCGGATGCTCCGGCGCGAACGGCGACATCCCGATCATGCCGTACGTCGGTGACGTCGACACCTCGCCCACCTCGGACGCGACCGACGCGAAGTACGCGAGCGACTTCTCGCACGCCGACGAGACCGCGACCCCCGGCTACTACAAAGTGGGGCTGGCAGGCGGCGCTTCGGCGGCGCTCACCACGACCGCCCGTACCGGCACGGGGCAGTTCGGCTTCCCGGCGGACAAGCCCGCCAGCATGCTCTTCCGCACCTCCAACTCGGAGAGCGGCAGCACCGCCGCCACCGTCACGATCGACAAGGCCGCGCGGACGGTGACGGGCTCCGTCACCGCGGGCAACTTCTGCGGGCCGCAGAGCGCGAACAACCGCAAGGACCTCTACACGCTCTACTTCACCGCCCACTTCGACAAGGACTTCGCGAAGGTCGGCACCTGGACGGACGGCACCGTCGCGCCCGGCTCCACCTCGGCCTCCGGAGGTACGGGATACAGCTCGTCCGGCAACCCGGTGGCCGGGAAGGGCTCCGGCGCGTACATCACCTTCGCCGACGGCACCACCAGCGCACAGGCCAAGGTCGCCGTCTCCTACGTCAGCGCCCAGAACGCCGAGGACAACCTCCGGGCGGAGAACGGACGTCACCAGACCTTCGACTCCGTCAGGAAGCAGGCCGCCAAGAACTGGAACAAGGCGCTGAAGGCGATCGAGGTGGGCGGCGGCACCGACGCCCAGCGGTCCACCTTCTACACCGCGCTCTACCACTCCATGCTGGAACCCACCCTGACCAGCGACGTGGACGGCCGCTACCTCGGTTCCGACCGCAAGCCGCACCGGCTCGCCAAGGGGCAGAAGGCGCAGTACGGCACCTTCTCCGGCTGGGACCAGTACCGCGCGCAGGTTCAGCTGATGACCCTGATCAACCCTCGGGCGGGCAGCGACTACGCGCAGTCCCTCTACAACTACGCGAGCCAGAACGGCGGCGAGTGGGACCGCTGGCTGCTGGAGAACGGCAAGACCAGCGTGATGTCGGGTGACCCGTCCGACGCGGCGCTCGCCGGGATCTACGCCTTCGGCGGCCACGACTTCGACGTCAAGGGGGCCCTGAAGTCGTTGGTGACGGCGGCTACGGTGCCGACGGCGAACGACTCCGACAGCTCGGGCTGCAACGTCGAGTGCGTCGGCCAGCGGCCCGCGCTCGACAAGTACCTGGAGCTCGGTTACGTACCGGCGGACGGCTGCCACTGCTGGGGCGGCGCCGCCGAGACGCTGGAGGACGCGGCGGCCGACTACGGCCTGTCCGAGCTGTCCCGGCAGACCGGGAAGACCGCCGACGCGAAGAAGTTCCTGGAGCGCTCGGGCAACTGGTCGAACGTCTTCGACGCCAACGCCACCCCGGACGGCGGCTACATCCGCGACCGCAAGGCCGACGGCACCTGGGCCGGCACCTTCACGCCGGGCACCGGTACCGGCTTCGTCGAGGGCACCAGCGCGCGCTACACCTGGATGGTCTACTCGGACGTCGCAGGTCTCGCCAGCGCCATGGGCGGCAAGGACACGGCCGCGAAGCGGCTGGACGCCTTCTTCCGTACGCCGGACGGGAAGTTCGACTTCACGGCGAAGGACGCGACGCGGTACGACGCGACCAACGAGCCCGACATCAACGCCCCGTACCTCTACAACTACCTGGGCACTCCCTACAAGACGCAGGAGACGGTCCGCGCCGAGGTGGACCAGCTGTGGACCGACACCCCGGGCGGCATACCGGGCAACGACGACGCCGGCACCATGTCGTCCTGGTACGTGTTCTCGGCGCTGGGCATGTACCCGCAGAACCCCAGCCGCGCCGACCTGGTCCTCACCGCTCCGCTGTTCCCGCACGCGGTGGTGCACACCGGCCACGGGAAGACCATCACGATCAAGGCGCCGGCCGCTTCCGCGACCAACACCTACATCCACGGTCTGAAGGTCGACGGCAGGAAGACCACGAAGTCGTGGGTCCCGGCGTCGTTCGTCACCCGTGGCGGCACGCTGGACTACACGCTGGGCGCCACGGCGGACACCTCCTGGGGTGCCGCGGCGGCCGACGCTCCGCCGTCCTTCCCCGGCGGCGGCGTGAAGTACTTCACCGGCGCCACTCCGGAGCAGGTGAAGACCGAGCCCGGCACGGGCAGCGCGGAGACCACCGTCAAGGTGCAGACCCTGGAGACCGAGGCCACCTCGGTGCACTGGACGGCGACGGCTCCGGCCGGTGTCACCGTCACGCCCGCGGAGGGCGACTTCACCGTCCCGGCGGGCGGTTCGGTGAGCGCGAAGCTCACCGTGTCGGCCGGGGCGGACACCGCCGAGGGCCACTACGCGGTCCCGGTGACACTGAAGTCCTCCGCCGGGGCCGAGCTCCCGAAGACGTCGTTCGCGGTGACCGTCGCCGAGAAGAACGGCATGCTGTGGAACCGCAACAGCACCGGCATCTCCACCGACGACACGAACCCGCAGGCCAACTTCGACGGTGAGGGCTGGAGTTACTCGGCCGCCGCGCTCGCCGCGGCAGGCACGACGCCGGGCGGAACCGTCTCGTCCAACGGCTTCTCCTTCACCTGGCCCACGGCCGGCGCCGGCGATCCCGACAACATCGAGGTGACCGGCACGACCCCGCAGGTGCTGAACGTCCCCTCCGCCGAGGGCGACACGAAGCTGAGCCTCCTGGGCAGCGCCGCCGAGGGCGCGGCCAGCGGCAAGCTGACGCTGACGTACACCGACGGCACCACGCAGCAGGCCGACATCGGCTTCAGCGACTGGACGCTGGGCGGCGGTTCGCAGCAGCCGTCGTACGGCAACACGGTCGCGGTCCACACCGCGTACCGCGACGTCCAGGGTGGCGGAAAGGACCCGGTGGGCACGGAGGTCTTCTCCTCCGCGCCGATCGCGCTCCAGGCGGGCAAGCGGCTGGCGAGCGTGACGCTTCCGTCCACCACGAACGGCGGCATCATCCACGTCTTCGCGGTGGCGACCGCCTGATCCGTCCGTCCTGAACAGCCGATGAACGACCATGGGTCCGGTCCCGCCGCGATGAGCGGGACCGGGCCCGTGCTGTCGCTCGGGACGTCCTGGGCCGTCCCACATCCGCCGGGGTGCGCTGGACGGCCCGCCACCCGCATCCGCCGCTCCCGGTTCATCCCTGCGCTTGTGCGACGCCGTCCGGCTGAGGCCGGGTCCCCGTCCCCCAACGGGCTAGCGGCGGGCCGGCGGCTCCCAGCACCGCGAAGAACAACGCCAGCAGCAGCCAGCCGGTCGTGCCGAGACCGAGCACCACCGTGGTGAGGATCGCGGGGGCAAGGGCCTGGCCCGCGTCGAAGCCGAGGCCGAGGAGGCCCTGGTACTGGCCCTGGGCATGATCGGGGGCGAGACCGAAGCCGAGGGCGAAGCCCGCCGAGGACTCCCACACCTCTCCCAGGCTGTGCACGAGGACCGCCGCCAGGATCAGTGCCGCTGCCGCCCAGACCGGGGTGTGGGCCGCGAGCGCCATCAGCGGGCAGCCGGCGAGGAAGAGCAGGCCCGCCGTGCGGAACGCCCGGCCGCCGTCGTGCGGGGTTTCGACGCGGGAGCCGATCCTGGTCTGCGTCAGTACGCAGAAGGCGGCGTTGACGGCGAACAGCGCGGCCACCGTCCAGCGCGGGGCCTCGGTGTGTTCGGAGATCCAGATCGGCAGGAGCAGCGAGATCACCGGGTACTGGAGTCCCATGGCGCCGTGGAGGACGGTGAACGTCAGGAACGGGCGGTCCGTGACAGCCGACCGGCGCCCCTCCCGCGGCGGTGGCGGCAGCACCGGATACCGGGGCAGCAGGAGCAGCAGCACCGCGCCGAGGGCGAAGCTCGCCGCGTTGCCGAGTACCAGCGTGAGGTAGGCGGCACGGCTGTCCACGGCCAGCGCCAACCCGGCACCGGCCGTTCCGAGCAGGACGCCCAGGTTGACAAAGGTGCGCAACCTCGCCCGGAACAGAGCCGGGCGGTCTCCCCCGACCCGGGCCACCAGGGCTCCCCAGGCCGCCCCACCGACCGCCGCCGCGATCCGGTCCACCGTCGCGATGGCGGTCAGCGCGGCCCAGCTGTCGACGAGGACGAGGGCCGCCATCGACACCGCCTGGACCGTGAGGGCCAGCATCATGACCGTGCGCGCTCCGCGCCGGTCGGCGAGATGGCCGCCGGGTATCCCCGCGCACAGGCCGGCCACTCCGGCGATCGTGAGCGCGGCGCCGACCTGCGCGGCGGGCAGGCCCACGACCGCGGTGAAATAGAGCGCCGACGCCGCGTTGAACAGGCCGTTGCCGACCCGGTTGACGAAACTGGCGGCGATCAGCACGCGCTCCGGCCCGCTGTCCCTGCTCGTGCGTGCTGTCCGGCCCTCCGGCTCATCTCTGATCATGGGCGCAGGCTACCGGCTGCCGCAGTGGCCGCCCACGCTCGCGCCCGGGGCCACCGGACGTCACCGGAGCGGGTCAGCACCGACGGCATTCGGCCACAAACGGCCGTCGCGGAGCAGGACTCGGGCATCGCGGCCGGTGGTTTCGGGGACCGGCGCACCACCCGGCACGCTCCGGTGGCCGCGGGCGTCCCCTTCGAGGCCGCCCATCAGGCGTGAGCCTCCGTCACTCACGCACGGACGGAGGAGCGTTCGCTCCGGAAGCGACCTCCAGAACGTCAACGATTGACGCTGCGTGCACCTTTGGGGTGACAGAACTGGACAAAAACCCTTGGACGGCGGGGCAGCGGCTGCGGAAGACTCCGCTCCCTCATTCACCACAGGACGAAACGGGTCGCGATGGGATCAATCGAATCGGGCGAAGGTCTGCCGAGCAAGGGCTCGGTCATCCTCGCCGTCCGCTACTACACCCGGGAACTCTCCCGGCTCCGACGGCTGGCCGCGCCGGCCCTGCTGCTGCCGGCCCTGGGCAACATCGGGCTCTACTACATCGCCCCACTGATCGTCGCCAAGCTCGTGGGGAAGGTGGCGGGCAAGGGCGGAGACGGGATCGGCGTCGGTGCGATGCTGCCGTACGTCCTCGGCTTCGCCGGGGTCCTGCTGCTCTCGGAGACCCTGTGGCGGATCGGTCTGCACTGCTTGAACCGCGTCGAAGGTCGGGGCATCGCGCGCCTCTACGTCACCGGTATGGACGAGATCTTCGTCAAGGACTCCGCGTTCTTCCACGACAACTTCGCGGGGTCGCTGACCAAGCGGGTCCTGAGTTTCGCCACGCGCTTCGAGGAGTTCGTCGACACGCTGACGTTCTCCCTCATGGGCAACCTCGTGCCGCTGACGTTCGCCTCGGTGGTGCTGTGGAGTTACGACCCGATGCTCGTCGTCGGACTCCTGACGCTCATCGTGCTCACGGCGCTGATCGTGACGCCGCTGATCCGGCGCCGTCAGGCGATCGTCGCCAAGCGCGAGCAGGCGGTCGCCCGGGTGTCGGGCCACGTCGCCGACAGTCTGACCAACATGGAGACGGTCCAGGCCTTCGCCGCCGAGGACCGTGAGGCCGCCGAACACCGCTCCCGGGTCAAGGAGTTGTCCGGACTCATGGTGCGTTCGTGGGATTACGGGAACCTGCGCATCGACACCCTGGTGGCGCCGCTCTCCGTGCTGACCAATGTGGTGGGCCTGATGCTCGCCATCACCCTGGCGGACGGGAACCTCGGGGTGGAGGCGATCATCGTCGCTTTCACCTACTACGCCAACGCCACGCGGATCATGTTCGAGTTCAATCAGATCTACCGCCGGCTGGAGAGCTCGATGACGGAGGCCGCGCAGTTCACCGAACTGCTGATGGAGCCACCGACCGTCGTCGACCCACCGGATCCCGAACCGCTGGTGTCCAAGAGGGCGGACGTCCGCTTCGAGAACGTGACCTTCGCCCACGGGGGCGGGAAGCCGCTCTTCGACGGGCTCGACCTGGACGTCGCCGGAGGGACGAAGATCGGTCTCGTCGGCCGGTCCGGCGGCGGCAAGACCACCCTCACCCGCCTTCTGCTGCGGATGGCGGACATCGACGGGGGACGCATCCTGATCGGCGGTCAGGACATCAGCAGGCTGCGCCGGGCCGACCTGCGCAGTCGGATCGCGTACGTCCCGCAGGACCCGGCGATGTTCCACCGCACCCTGCGGGAGAACATCGCCTTCGCCCGGCCCGGCGCGACCGAAGCCGAGATCCGCCGGGCGGCCGAGGCGGCCCACGTCACGGAGTTCGCGGACGCGCTCCCGGAGGGCTTCGACACGATGGTGGGCGAGCGCGGGGTGAAGCTCTCGGGAGGCCAGCGCCAGCGGGTCGCACTCGCCCGGGCGATCCTCCGTGACGCGCCGATCCTGCTGCTCGACGAGGCGACCAGTGCCCTGGACTCGGAGAGCGAGATCCTGGTCCAGGACGCCCTGTGGCGGCTCATGGAGGGACGGACCGCACTCGTGGTGGCGCACCGGCTGAGCACCGTCGCCACCATGGACCGGCTCGTGGTCCTCGACCGGGGCCGGATCCTCGAAGAGGGCACGCACCAGCAGCTGCTGACCGCCGACGGCGCCTACGCCAAGCTGTGGCAGCACCAGTCGGGCGGCTTCCTCGACGAGAGCGACGTCGTGGATTCCCCGGCGGCGAGCGTCACGCGTCCCGACGGGGACTCCTTCGCCAAGTCCGCCCCGGGCCCCGACGGGGACTCCTTCGCCGCAACGGTCGTGGAGGCCGAACTGCGTTGAGTCCCGGGCGTCGCCCCTTCGCTGTCCCGTTTTCCCCGCCCCGTTCTCCCAGCCCCCCGTTCTTCCGGGCCCCCGTTCTTCCGGGCCTCGTGCCCGGGAGAACGGGACGGCGGCCGGGCGTCCGGCCGGCTGATCACCGATGCCGCCCGCGTGTACAGCGGGAATCGTGGCCCGTGGCCGTTCTACCGTTCACCGATGCGATATGTCCCCTGGTGGGTTCTCTTCTCCTCGGTGTGCGCTCCGATCCTGCTCGTCGGAGGCTGGTCGGTATCCGCGGAGCTGGAGGGGCCCCGGTACGACCCCGCCTCGACCACCATCAGCATCCTCGCCGCCGACGGGACGCGCGGTTACTGGGTGATGACGTCTGCGCTGGTCGCGCTGGGTGTCTGTCACGTGGTCACCGCCTGCGGACTGCGTCCCGCGGCGCCGTTCGGCAGGGTGGCGTTGGCGGGCGGCGGGCTCGCCGCGATGTTGCTGGCGCTCTTCCCGGCACCGGTCAGCGGCGGTTCGTTCGCACACGGTGTGGTGGTGACGGTGGGCTTCTCGCTGCTGGCGCTGTGGCCGGTGCTGGGCGCGCGCTGGAGCGCGCAGGGGCCGCCGGGGCGGCTCGTCCCCCTCTCCGGCGGGTCCGTGCCGTGGGGCCTGCGGCCCGGACCCTCGGTCGGTGCGAGCACGTTGATGTGGCTGGGCGGCGGATGGTTCCTGCTCGCCCTCTTCGTGCTCGACATCGCCGGAGCGGCCGAGCGCGTCATCACGTTCGCCCAGTCGTTCTGGCCCCTCGTGGTGGTCCTCTCCTGCGCCCGGAGGATCGGCGGACAGGGAACCGACCGCTGACCGGAGGGATCAGCGCGGAACGAACGTGGACTGACGCACGACCAGTTCCGGCCGCAGGACGACGTGCTCGTGCCGGTGGGCCAAGGCGTCCTCGGCCGACTCCCTCAGCAGCAGTTCGGTGGCCCGCGCGCCCATGGTGAGGGCGGGCTGGCGCACCGAGGTGAGGGGAACGGTGGCCGCCGCGGCGAACTCGATGTCGTCGTAGCCGACGATCGCCAGGTCTTCGGGTACCCGCACTCCGGCCGCGTACAGGGACTGCAGCACCCCCAGCGCCAGGAGGTCGTTGGCGCAGAAGACACCGGTGGGGCGCTGGGCCAGACCCAGCAGCCGGGCTCCGGCGTCCCGTCCCGCCGCGACGTCGAGGCGGGCGGCGGGCACCTCGCGCAGAGCCTCGGGAGTCAGGCCCGCCCCGGCGAGCGCGGTGAGGGCCCCGGCCCGCCGGTCCCGCACCTGGTTCAGGTGGTCCGGCCCGCTGACGTAGGCGAGGGACCGGTGGCCCGCGGACGTCAGGTGACGGATCGCCAGGGCGCCGCCGGCGACGTCGTCGACGGAGACGGAGCAGCCGTCGCCGTCCCCGCCCACGCGGTCCACGAGTACGAGGGGGATGCCGTGCCGGCGGAATTCCCTGAGGTTGCTTCCGTCGGAGTCGGCGGGGGTCACCAGCACTCCGCGGACGCGCTGCTCGGCGAAGAGGCCGAGGTACTCCGCCTCGTCCCGAGGGTTCTGGTCGCTGTTGCAGACCATGACCCCGAGGCCGGCGGCCCGGGCGGCGCGTTCGGCTCCCCGGGCGACGTCGACGAAGAACGGGTTGCCCATGTCGAGGACGAGCAGCGCCATGATGCGGCTGCGCCCGGCCCGGAGTTGACGGGCGTGCTCACTGCGTACGTATCCCAGGTCGGCGATGACCCGTCTCACGTGGCTCCGGGTCTCCGCCGATACGCGTTCCGGCTGGTTGATCACGTTGGAGACGGTGCCCACGGAGACGCCCGCCTCGCGTGCCACGTCCTTGATGCTCACCGCCCGTGCGGCTGCCGCCACCGGTCCCACCCGATCTTTCGCTCTGCGGTCTCCCCTCCTGGCGGCGGTCTGCCGCCCGGCGGGCTTGTTCCCCTGCGGACAGCTCTCAGCTCCTCAGACGAGGTGGAAGACCTCGGTGAGCGGTCGCATGGCCGCGTCGGGCGCCTGGCCGTCGAGCGCCTCGAAGAAGTCCGCCATCTCCCTCTGCCAGCGGGCGTTCACCTCGGTGGCGTCCATGGCGGCGCGGGCCTTGTCGAAGTCGGGCGTCTCCAGGTAGCCGACCAGGAGTCCGTCCTCGCGCAGGAAGAGCGAGTAGTTGTGCCAGCCCGCTTCGGTGAGCGCGGACCGCATCTCGGCCCAGACGGACTGGTGCCGTCGGCGGTACTCCTCGCTCCGCTCGGCCCTGACCTTCAGCAGGAAGCAGACGCGCTGCACGGTGACACCTTTCGGGAACGGGGACGGTGGTGGGGCCGCTCCGGCCGGTGCGGCCCCACATCGGGGACGGGGATCAGAACTGGAACTGGTCGATGTTGTCCTGGGTGAAGACGGTCGGCTTGCCGAGCGAGACGACGCTGTCCTTCCCGATCGTGAACGAGCCGAGGTCGCCGGCCTGGTAGGTCTCGCCCTCCGCACCGGTGATCCGGCCCGACTGCAGGGCGACGGCGGTGTGGGCGGCGAGCGCGCCGAGCTTGGCCGGGTCCCACAGCTCGAAGCCCTCGACGGTGCCGTTCTTGACGTACGCGCGCATGTCGTTGGGGGTGCCGAGGCCGGTCAGCTTGACCTTGCCCTTGTACTTGGAGCCGGACAGGTACTGGGCGGCGGCCTTGATGCCGACGGTGGTGGGCGAGACGATGCCCTTCAGGTTCGGGTGCTCCTGGAGGAGGCCCTGGGTCTGCTGGAAGGACTTCTGGGCGTCGTCGTCGCCGTAGGCGGTCTTGACGAGCTTGATGTCCTTGTACTCCGGCTTCTTCAGCTCGTCCTTCATGAAGTCGATCCAGGTGTTCTGGTTGGTGGCCGTCTGGGCCGCCGAGAGGATCGCGATCTCGCCCTTGCCGCCGATCTGCTTCGCCAGCAGCTGGATCTGAGTGCGGCCGAGGTCCTCGGCGCTGGCCTGCGAGACGAAGACCTGCCGGCAGTCGGCCTGGGTGTCGGAGTCGTACGTGACGACGCTGACGCCGTTCTTCATGGCCTGCTTGAGGGAGGTGCACAGGGCGCCCGGGTCCTGCGCGGACACGGCGATGGCGTCGACCTGCTGCTGGGTGAGGGTGTTGACGTAGCTCACCTGGCCGGAGGTGTCGGTGCCGCTGCTGGTGCCGACCTCCTTGTACGTGGAGCCGAGCTCTTCCAGGGCCTTCTTGCCGCCGTTGTCGGAGGTGGTGAAGTAGGGGTTGTTGACCTGCTTGGGGAGGAAGGCGACCGTGAGGCCCTTCTTGGTGGCGCTGTTGGGGTCGGCCTTCCCGGTGGCGGCGGCCGGGCCGGCCTCCTTGCTCGCGGAGTCCTTGGTCGTGCCCGAGCAGGCGGTGGCACCGAGGGCGAGGACGGCGGCGGTGGCGAGGGCGGCGGTCAGCCGGACGCTTCTGGCGGTGTTGCCGTACATGGCGGGTTTCCTTTCGCTGCCGCGAGCGGCAGGAGGCGGTCGGACGGGTGCCCGAACGGTGGCGGGGTGCGCAGGGCTGAGTACGCCCGCGGTGGTGCGGGCGTGTGGCGGTGCTTGAGGGTGCGGGTGGGTCAGGAGGTGCCGGGCGCGGGCAGGACGGCCGTCGCGGAGGCCGGTTTCCTGCGGGCCCGCGCCTGGGCGACCTGGCGGCCGACCCGGGGAGCGAGTACGGAGACCACCAGCAGGACCCCGGTGACCACGATCTGCGACTGGGCGGAGACGTTGACCAGGCTCATGACGTTCTGCAGGGTGCCGAGCAGGAGCACACCGGCGATGGCGCCGCCGAGCGTGCCCTTGCCGCCGTCGAAGTCGATGCCGCCGAGCAACACCGCGGCGATGACCGAGAGTTCCAGGCCGGTGGCGTTGTCGTAGCGGGCGCTGGCGTAGTGCAGGGTCCAGAACACGCCGGTGAGCGAGGAGATAACACCGGTGGTCACGAACATCGAGAGCTTGAGCCGCTTGACGCGGATGCCGGCGAACCGGGCCGCGTCCTCGGCGGCGCCGGTGGCGAACAGCGAGCGGCCGACCGGGGTGGCGTGCAGCACCGTCACGGCCACGACGAGGAGGACGACGAAGGGGATGGCGGCGTACGGGACGAAGGTGTCGCCGATCCTCCCGGCGCCGAAGTCGAGGTACTGGGTGGGGAAGTCGGTGACCGAGTCGGAGCCGAGGATGATCTGCGCGATGCCACGGTAGGCCGCCATGGTGCCGATGGTCACGGCGAGCGAGGGCAGTCCGAGCCGGGTGACGAGCAGTCCGTTGACCAGGCCGCAGACCACGCCGAGCACCAGGCAGAGCGGGATGATCGTCTCGATCGCCATGCCGTTGTTCCAGAGCGCCCCCATCACCGCACCCGACAGGCCTGCGGTGGAGCCGACGGAGAGGTCGACCTCTCCGGAGACCACCAGCATGGTCATGGGCAGCGCGATCAGCGCGATCGGCAGGGTGTTGCCGATGAGGAACGACAGGTTCAGCGCGTTGCCGAAGTTGTCGACGAACGAGAACGAACAGATCAGCAGGGTCAGCAGCAGCGCTCCGACCGCGGTGTCCCAGCGGACCGCTCCGCCGAGGCGGGCGAGGGCCGGGAGGCGGCCGGGCACCGGGGGCTGTGCGGACGCGTTCTTGGTGGTGTCAGGCATGGCGGGCGCTCCTCATCTGTGCGGCCTTCTTGCGCAGCCCGGCGGCAACCCGCAGGGCCAGGATCCGGTCTGCGGCGATCGCGAGCAGCAGCAGGAGGCCGTTGATCGCGGTGACCCAGACGGAGCTGACGCCGATGGCCGGGAGCACGCTGTTGATGGAGGTGAGCAGGAGGGCGCCGAGGGCGGCTCCGTAGACCGTGCCGGAGCCTCCGGTGAAGGCGACGCCGCCGACGACGACGGCGCTGACGACGGTGAGTTCGTAGCCGTTGCCGGTGGCGGAGTCGACGTTGCCGAACCGGGCGAGGTAGAGCGCGCCGGCGAGTCCGGCGAGCGCGCCGCAGAGCACGTACGCCGTCATGATCCGGGACCGGACCGGGATGCCGGCGAGCCGGGCGGCCTCGGGGCTGGAGCCGAGCGCGTAGAGGTCGCGTCCGCTGTGGTAGCTGCGCAGGTAGTAGGCGACCGCGGCCAGTACGGCGACGGCGAGCAGGGCGAGGTAGGGCAGCACCCAGATCCCGTCGTGCCCGAAGGCGACGAAGCGGTCGGGCAGGGCGTCGGCGGTGATCTGGCGGGAGCCGACCCAGATGGAGTCGATGCCGCGGACGATGTAGAGGGTGCCCAGGGTGACGACGAGTGCGGGCACCTTGCCGAGGCTGACCAGGGCGCCGTTGAGCATGCCGAAGAGCACGCCGAGGGCGACGGCGATCACCACCGCGACGAGGGGGTTCCCGCCGTCCTGGAGGTAGACGCCGGCACCGAAGGCTGAGATGCCGAGGACGGAGCCGACGGAGAGGTCGACGTTGCGGGTGATGACGACCACTGCCTGGCCGACCGCGACGAGGACCAGGATGGTCGCGTTCAGCATCAGGTCCTTGATGCCCTGTTCGGACAGGAACTCGGTGTTGGACAGCTGGGTGACACCGAGCATCACGACGAGGACGAGGACGACGGCCAGTTCGCGGGCCTTGAACACCTTGTCGACGAGTCGCCGCGAGGCGACGGCCTGGGGTGCGGGTTCGTGCCGCACCGGCTCTGCAGCCATGGTCATGCCGCGTTCCTTCCTCGGGCGGCGCGGCCGGTCGCCGCCGCCATGACGGTCTCCTCGGTCGCCTCGTACCGGGGGATTTCGGCGGTCAGGCGTCCTTCGTGCATCACCAGCACCCGGTCGGCCATGCCGAGGATCTCCGGGAGGTCGGAGGAGATCATCAGTACCGCCACGCCTTCGGCCGCGAGGGAGGAGAGCAGCCGGTGCACCTCGGCCTTGGTGCCGACGTCGATGCCGCGGGTGGGTTCGTCCACGATCAGCACCTGGGGGCGGGTCGCCAGCCATTTGGCGAGGACGACCTTCTGCTGGTTGCCGCCGGAGAGGGTGCCGACGACGTCGGCGAGGCGGGCGTACTTGACCTGAAGCCTGACCGCCCAGTCGACCGCCCGGTCGCGTTCGGCGGTGCGGCTCATCAGCCCGGCGCGGGTGGTCGAAGCGAAGCCGGTGAGGCCGATGTTGCGTTCGATGGACATGTCCATCACCAGTCCCTGGGCCCGGCGGTCCTCGGGTACGAGGGCGAGGCCGGCGGCCATCGCCAGGCTCGGGGCTCCGGGCTTCAGCTTCTTGCCGAGGACCTCGACCTCGCCGCCGTCGAACCGGTCGACGCCGAACACGGCGCGGGCCACCTCGCTGCGACCGGCGCCGACCAGTCCGGCGAGGCCGACGATCTCGCCGCGGCGGACGTCGAAGGAGACGTCGGTGAAGACTCCCTCACGGGTCAGCCGACGCACGCTGAGGGCGATTTCGCCGATTTCGGTGACCTGCTTCGGGTACAACTCGTCCAGGTCACGGCCGACCATGCGGCGTACCAGGTCGTCCTCGCCGAGGCCGTCGAGCGGCTCGCTGGAGATCCAGGCACCGTCGCGAAGTGTCGTGACGCGCTGGCAGAGCGCGAAGATCTCTTCCAGTCGGTGCGAGATGAACAGCACCGCCGCGCCCTGCGCGCGGAGCGTCCTCACGACACCGAACAGCCGGGCGACCTCGCTGCCGGTGAGTGCGGCGGTGGGCTCGTCCATGATCAGGACACGGGCGTCGAAGGACAGCGCCTTGGCGATCTCGACCAGTTGCTGGTCGGCGATGGAGAGGCCACGGGCCGGCTGGTCGGGGTCGAGGTCGACGCCGAGGCGTTCGAAGAGCTCGGCCGCGGCGCGCTTGACCGCACGGTGGTCCACCCGGCCCAGCGAGCGGCGGGGCTGGCGGCCCACGAAGATGTTCTCCGCGACGGACAGGTCCGGGAAGAGAGTCGGTTCCTGATAGATCACCGCGACTCCGGCGTCGCGGGCGTCGGCCGGTCCGTGGAACTCGACGGGCGTGCCGTCCAGGAGAACCGAGCCCGCGTCGGGTCGGTGCACACCGGCCAGGGCCTTGATCAGGGTCGACTTCCCGGCGCCGTTCTCGCCGGCAAGGGCGTGTGCCTCGCCTGCGTACAGCCGCAGCGACACGCCCCGCAGGGCTCGGACGGCACCGAAGGACTTGCTCACCCCCTCCAGTGCGAGCACCGGAGTGGTCTCCGGTTCGGGGTGCGTCATGGATCTCTCCCGTGCTTGTGTCGAGCGGAGGGCCCGACATGAAATGTTTCAGTGGAGTTGCCGGGAAGCTAGCCCCGCCCCGTCGAACACGTCAAGGGGTGTTCCGCACCGAAGGCCACGAAACCTCCGGCGCACCCGGGAGAACCACTCGCCCTCAACGCTGAACTGCGCATGCGGGAGCAGAGGGGCGGCTGGGGCCGCCGCGACGACACGATCCGGTAACGCGCCGGCCACCTTGCCGGAACTCTTGACGGCCTCCTCGCGGGCGACTAACTTCTCCCACGCAATGAATCGATTCATCGCATCTTCCCGGCGGCTGTTGCTCGGGCCGCCCGCACATCCCGAGGTGGACATGCCTGACATCGCCGCAGTGAAGGCCGTACTTGCCGGACAGCGGATCGAGACACCGTCCTGGGGCTACGGCAACTCAGGCACGCGCTTCAAGGTGTTCGCGCAGGCCGGCGTACCCCGGACCCCGTTCGAGAAGCTCGACGACGCGGCCAAGGTCCACGAGTTCACCGGGATCGCGCCCGTGGTGTCACTGCACATCCCCTGGGACCGGGTGGACGACTTCGCCGCGCTCGCCGCGTACGCGAAGGACCGCGGCCTGGAACTGGGAGCGATCAACTCCAACACCTTCCAGGACGACGCCTACAAGCTCGGCAGCGTCTGTCACCCGGACGCGAAGGTCCGCACCAAGGCCGTGGGCCATCTGATGGAGTGCGTCGACATCATGGACGCGACCGGCTCCCGGGACCTGAAGCTCTGGTTCGCGGACGGCACCAACTACCCCGGCCAGGACGACGTCGTGGCGCGTCAGGACCGCCTCGCCGAGGCGCTGGCCGCGGTGTACGAGCGGCTCGGCGACGACCAGCGGCTGCTCCTGGAGTACAAGCTCTTCGAGCCCGCGTTCTACACGACGGACGTGCCGGACTGGGGCACCGCGTACGCCCACTGCCTCAAGCTGGGACCGAAGGCGCAGGTCGTCGTGGACACCGGGCACCACGCGCCGGGCACCAACATCGAGTTCATCGTCGCGACGCTGCTGCGCGAGAAGAAGCTCGGCGCCTTCGACTTCAACTCCCGTTTCTACGCCGACGACGACCTGATGGTCGGTTCGGCGGACCCCTTCCAGCTCTTCCGGATCATGCACGAGGTGGTCAAGAACGGCGGGCTGGACCCCGAGACCAACGTCAACTTCATGCTCGACCAGTGCCACAACATCGAGGCGAAGATCCCGGCCGTCATCCGCTCGGTGACCAACGTCCAGGAAGCCACCGCCAAGGCGCTGCTCGTGGACATGGACGCGTTGACCGCCGCCCAGCACGACGGTGACGTACTCGGCTCCAACGAGGTACTGATGGACGCCTACAACACCGACGTACGCCCCCTCCTGCGCGAGCTGCGCGAGGAGCAGGGCCTCGCGCCCGACCCGGTCGCCGCCTACCGGAAGTCCGGCTGGCAGGAGAAGATCGCAGCCGGCCGCGTCGGGGGCGACCAGGCCGGCTGGGGCGCCTGACCGCACAGCCGACCGCACGGGCCGGCAAGTCTCGGCCCTCCGCGCCCCCGCGCTCTCCCGCACCCCAGATCCCGAAGGATTCCTGCCATGGCCTCCGCCACCCACTCCACGGCCGCCGCACTGATCGCACGATCCCGCCGTCTCGGCTCCGACCCGCGCAACACCAACTACGCGGGCGGCAACACCTCCGCCAAGGGCACCGGGACCGACCCGGCGACCGGCGACGACGTCGGACTCCTCTGGGTCAAGGGGTCCGGCGGCGACCTCGGCACCCTGACCGAATCCGGTCTGGCGGCGCTCCGCCTGGACCGGCTGCTCGCCCTCAAGGACGTCTACCCGGGGGTGGAGCGCGAGGACGAGATGGTCGCCGCCTTCGACTACTGCCTGCACGGCAGGGGCGGCGCGGCCCCTTCCATCGACACCGCGATGCACGGCCTGGTCGACGCCGCGCACGTGGACCATCTGCACCCGGACTCGGGCATCGCGCTGGCCTGCGCCTCGGACGGCGAGAAGCTGACCGCCGACTGCTTCGGCGACAAGGTCGTCTGGGTGCCGTGGCGCCGCCCCGGATTCCAGCTCGGTCTGGACATCGCCGCGATCAAGGAGGCGAACCCCGCGGCCGTCGGATGCGTCCTGGGCGGTCACGGCATCACCGCGTGGGGCGACACGTCCGAGGAGTGCGAGGCCAACTCGCTCTTCATCATCCGCACCGCCGAGGAGTACCTCGTGCGGAAGGGCAAGGCCGAGCCCTTCGGCCCGGTGCTCCCCGGGTACGAGCCGCTGACCGCGGCCGAGCGCCGGGAGCGCGCCGCCGCCCTGGCCCCGGTGATCCGCGGCCTGGCGTCCCAGGACCGCCCGCAGGTCGGGCACTTCGACGACACCGAAGGCGTGCTGGACTTCCTGTCCCGGGCCGAGCACCCCCGGCTCGCCGCCCTCGGCACGTCCTGCCCCGACCACTTCCTCCGTACCAAGGTGCGCCCGTTGGTCCTGGACCTGCCGGCCGGCGCCCCGCTGGACGAGGCGGTCGCCCGGCTCAACGAGCTGCACCAGGAGTACCGGGCGGAGTACCGCGCCTACTACGACCGGCACGCCACCGCCGACTCCCCCGCCCTGCGCGGCGCGGACCCGGCGATCGTGCTGGTGCCGGGCGTGGGCATGTTCTCCTTCGGGAAGGACAAGCAGACCGCCCGGGTGGCCGGGGAGTTCTACCTCAACGCCGTCAACGTGATGCGCGGCGCCGAGGCGGTCTCCCGTTACGCGCCCATCGAGGAGTCCGAGAAGTTCCGCATCGAGTACTGGGCACTGGAGGAGGCCAAGCTCCGGCGGATGCCGAAGCCGAAGCCCCTCGCCACCCGGGTCGCGCTCGTCACGGGCGCCGGGAGCGGCATCGGCAAGGCCATCGCGCACCGTCTCGTCGCCGAGGGCGCGTGCGTCGTCGTCGCCGACCTCAACGCGGAGACCGCCGCGGCCGTGGCCGAGGAGCTGGGCGGCCCCGACAAGGCGGTCGCCGTCACGGTGAACGTCACCTCCGAGGAGGAGATCACCGAGGCGTTCACGACCGCGGCCCTCGCGTTCGGCGGGGTGGACCTGGTCGTCAACAACGCCGGGATCTCGATCTCCAAGCCGCTCCTGGAGACCACGGCGAAGGACTGGGACCTCCAGCACGACATCATGGCCCGCGGCTCGTTCCTCGTCTCGCGCGAGGCCGCCCGCGTCATGATCGCGCAGGGGATCGGCGGCGACATCGTCTACATCGCCTCCAAGAACGCCGTGTTCGCCGGACCGAACAACATCGCCTACTCCGCCACCAAGGCAGACCAGGCCCACCAGGTCCGGCTGCTCGCCGCCGAACTCGGCGGACACGGCATCCGGGTCAACGGCGTCAACCCCGACGGGGTCGTCCGGGGATCCGGCATCTTCGCCGCCGGCTGGGGCGCCCAGCGCGCCGCCACGTACGGCATCGAGGAGGAGAAGCTCGGCGAGTTCTACGCCCAGCGCACCCTCCTCAAGCGCGAGGTGCTTCCCGAACACGTCGCGGCCGCGGTCTTCGCGCTCACCGGCGGCGACCTCACCCACACCACCGGCCTGCACATCCCGGTCGACGCGGGGGTGGCTGCGGCCTTCCTGCGCTGACACCCGGTGAGGGGGTGCCCGGCGGAACACGCCCGGGCGCCCCCGCTTCCTTCCCCCTGCTTCCTCTTTCCCGATACCCGGTCCTGTTCTCCCTTCCCCGATCGGCCGTTCGCCGCGGAGGTAAATCCCGTGACCACCACACCGCCCTCCTCGGCCTTCCGTTCCGCGTTCGCCGCGGTCGACCTCGGGGCCACGAGCGGACGGGTGATCCTGGGCCGGGTCGGCCCGGACAGCCTCGGTCTCACCGAGGTGCACCGCTTCCCCAACACTCCGGTGCGCCTGCCCGACGGACTGCGCTGGGACGTCCTCGCCCTCTTCCAGGGAGTGCTCGACGGTCTGCGCGAGGCGGCGGGGGCGGGCGGGGTCAGCTCCGTCGGCGTGGACACCTGGGCCGTGGACTACGGGCTCCTCGACGCGGACGGCGCCCTCCTCGGCTCGCCCCACCACTACCGGGACACCCGCACGGACGGCGTGGCCGAACGGGTGTGGGCCACGGTCGGCCCCGAGGAGCTGTACCGGATCACCGGCTTGCAGCACCTGCCGTTCAACACGGTGTTCCAGCTCGCCTCCGCCGCCGGCAGCGCCCAGTCGGCCGCCGCGCGCACGCTGCTCCTCGTCCCCGATCTGCTGGTCCACTGGCTGACCGGTTCCGTCGGTGCCGAAGAGACCAACGCCTCCACCACGGGTCTCTTCGACGCCCGTACCGGAAGCTGGTCGAAGGCCGTCCTCGAACCGCTCGGGATCGACCCCGCTCTGCTGCCCGAACTGCGGGCCCCGGGAGACCCGGCCGGCACGCTGTTGCCGCATGTCGCCGCGTACACCGGTCTGGACCCCCGTACCCCGGTGACCACCGTCGCCTCGCACGACACCGCGTCCGCGATCGTCGCGGTACCGGCCACCGAGCCGGACTTCGCCTACATCTCCTGCGGCACCTGGTCGCTGGCGGGCCTCGAACTGGACGCCCCGGTGCTGACGGAGGCTTCCAGGAACGCCAACTTCACCAACGAGCGCGGTATCGACGGCACCATCCGCTATCTGCGGAACATCATGGGCATGTGGCTGTTCGAGGAGTGCAGGCGCACCTGGGAGCAGCAGGGGCTGCCCACACACATCCCAACCCTGCTCGCCGACGCCTCCCGCGCCACGCCGTTCGCCGCGCTCATCGACCCGGACGCCCCCGAGTTCATGGCCCCCCAAGACATGCCCGGCCGCATCGAGGAGTACTGCCGCCGCACCGGCCAACCGGTCCCCGCCGGCCAAGGGCCGCTGGTCCGCTGCATCCTGGAGAGCCTCGCCCTGGCCCACCGGCGCACGCTGCGCCAGGCGGCCCGACTCGCCGGCCGTACCGTCTCCCGCGTCCACCTCGTCGGGGGCGGATCGCGCAACGACCTGCTCTGCCAACTCACCGCCGACGCCACCGGTCTGCCCGTCGTCGCCGGTCCCACCGAGGCGACCGCGCTCGGCAACATCCTCGTCCAGGCGAGGGCCGCCGGCCTCGTCGGAGACCTGGCGTCGATGCGCCGTCTCGTCGCGGCCACCCAGCACCTGCGGCACTACCGCCCCGGTGGCGACGCGGCGGCCTGGGACGCGGCCGCCGCCCGGCTGGAGGGTGGTGCCGGCGTCTGATCGCCGTCCGGCCGCGGCCGGGGCCCTGGAGCGCACGGGCGTGTTCGTGGGTCCCGCCCGGCCCGAGCGCTCAGGCTCAGCGGGTCCCCGCGTGGTCGAGTGCGGCGATCTCCGGGTGGTGCAGGTCGAACGCCGGGCTCTCGCTGCGGATACGGGGCAGCGAGACGAAGTTGTGCCGGGGAGGCGGGCAGGTGGTGGCCCACTCCAGCGAACGGCCGAATCCCCACGGGTCGTCGACGTTCACCCGCTCGCCGTACTGCGAGGTCTTCCAGACGTTGTAGAGGAAGGGGAGGAAGGAGAGGCCGAGCAGGAACGACCCGATGGTGGAGACGGTGTTGAGCGCGGTGAATCCGTCTGCGGCCAGATAGTCCGCGTACCGGCGGGGCATCCCCTGGGCGCCCAGCCAGTGCTGGACGAGGAACGTCAGGTGGAAACCGGCGGTCAGCACCCAGAAGGTTATTTTCCCGAGTCGTTCGTCGAGCATTTTCCCGGTGAACTTGGGCCACCAGAAGTGGAATCCGGCGAACATCGCGTACACCACGGTGCCGAAGAGCGTGTAGTGGAAGTGCGCGACCACGAAGTACGAGTCGGAGACGTGGAAATCCAGTGGTGGTGACGCCAGGATGACCCCGGTCAGCCCGCCGAAGAGAAAGGTGACCAGAAAGCCCGTCGCCCAGAGCATCGGCGCCTCGAACGACAGGGACCCCTTCCACATCGTGCCGATCCAGTTGAAGAACTTCACCCCGGTCGGCACGGCGATCAGGAACGTCATGAAGGCGAAGAACGGCAGCAGCACTCCGCCGGTGACGTACATGTGGTGGGCCCAGACGGTGACGGACAGCCCGGCGATGGACACCGTGGCGGCGACCAGTCCGATGTAACCGAACATCGGCTTGCGGGAGAAGACCGGCACGACCTCCGAGATGATGCCGAAGAACGGCAGCGCGAGGACGTAGACCTCCGGGTGGCCGAAGAACCAGAAGAGGTGCTGCCACAGCAGGGCGCCGCCGTTCGCGGCGTCGAAGACGTGGGAGCCGAACTTCCGGTCCATCTCCAGGGCGAGCAGGGCGGCGGCGAGGACCGGGAAGACCAGGAGGATGAGCACCGCGGTGAGCAGCACGTTCCAGGTGAAGATCGACATGCGGAACATGGTCATTCCCGGCGCCCGCATGCAGATGATGGTGGTGATGAAGTTGACCGCGCCGAGGATCGAGCCGAATCCCGACAGCGCCACGCCCATGATCCACATATCGGCCCCGATGCCCGGGGAATGCACGGCGTCGGACAGGGGAGCATAGGCGAACCAGCCGAAGTCCGCGGCTCCCTGGGGTGTGAGGAAGCCACCTGCCGCGATGAGCGAGCCGAAGAGGAACAGCCAGTAGGCCAGCATGTTGAGGCGGGGGAACGCCACGTCGGGCGCGCCGATCTGCAACGGCATCAGCCAGTTGGCGAACCCGGTGAACAGCGGCATGGCGAAGAGCAGCAGCATGATCGAACCATGCATCGTGAACGCCTGGTTGAACTGCTCGTTGGACATGATCTGGGTACCGGGACGGGCCAGTTCGGCGCGCATCAGCAGCGCCATCGCGCCACCGACGATGAAGAAGGCGAACGCGGTGACGAGGTAGAGGGTGCCGATCTGCTTGTGGTCGGTCGTGGTCAGCCAGGACACCACGAGCCGTCCGCGGGAGGGGCGGTCCCCGGGCGGACGCGACGAAGCCGTGCGCCCGCGGTGCGGAACGGGTGTGCCACCCGGATCGGACACGGCGTCCGGCACATACGGGTGAGGCGCACCGCCCGCGGGGCCGAGCGGGCCGGGTCCGGCGGTCAGGGGCCCGCCCTGTTCGGGTGCGGTCCCGCCACCCTGCGAATCGATTGCGTCCACCGGACCGTGTCCTCCAGCTCTCGGTTCTCCTGCGCGCCCCGCCCGGGGCGGCCGGAGCGGGGGCCGGAAAGATCCGCGATCACGCGGGGGACGGGGCGGGCCTTTCCGGCCGGGACCATGCTGTCCGCGATCGGTGCCGGTCCCCAGGGGCCGGAAGGCACCTGGAGACCGGGCCTGCGGGTCACCTCCGCAGGGCCGACCGGCAGCCGGAAAGGGCCGACCGGCCCTGTCCGGTCCGGGGCACGAGCCGGACGGGCGCGCGCACGGGCCGACCACGGACGGCCTGACCACGGACGGCCGGACCACGGAAGGGCCGGACCACGGAAGGGCCGGACCACGAACGGGCCGGGCTCGGGCCCCGGGTCTCGGCCACGCGCCGACCCGATGGCCACGCGGCCACCGATGGCCACGCGCCCACCGATTGCCGCGCCACCGCCCCGAAGGCCGCGCCACCCGGCCGGCGTGGTGCGGGCACCGGCCGCGCCGGGGCGCGCGACCGACACCGTACGTCCCGGCTCGTCCCGCCACCACCCCTGCGCGAGAGGGACCCCGCGTAGACTGACGGGCTGTGGACCGGGCACGTCGGCAGCGTGGCGAACCGCCGCCCGGCGGCACTCGGACAAAGAGAACGGCACCCCATGACAGATCCCGTATGCCCGGTGTCGCACTTCTCCGGCCCGCTCTCCCCCGCTCCTGCGCCGCCCGCCCCGGACGAGGCTTCCGACCCCGCCGGAGGTCACCCCGGGACCTGGCCGCAGCCCAGCCGTCCGGACCGGATGCGCGGGCTGCTCGATGCCGTGATGGGCCTCGGCCGGGGCCTCGAACTTCCCGAAGTGCTGCGCGGCATCGTGGAGGCCGCGGTGTCGTTGACGGACGCGGAGTACGGGGCGCTCGGCATCGTCGGGGACGGGGAGACGCTGCAGGAGTTCCTGACCGTCGGCATGGAGCCCGAGCTCACCGCACGGATCGGGCGGACGCCGTGCGGGCGGGGTCTCCTGGGCGAGCTCATCCAGCATCCGCGGCCACTGCGCCTGGACGACCTCAGCACCCATCCGAACAGCTTCGGGTTCCCTCCCCACCACCCGCCGATGCGCAGCTTCCTCGGCGTGCCCGTACGGGTGCGTGACGAGGTGTTCGGCAACCTGTACCTCACCGAGAAGCGGCACGGGAGGAGCTTCGACGCCGACGACGAGGCCGTGCTGACCACTCTCTCCATCGCCGCCGGGGTCGCCATCGACAACGCCCGGTTGTACGAGGAGAGCCGCCGGCGCGAGCGGCGGCTCGAAGCCCTGGGCGAGATCACCCGCGCCCTGCTCTCGGGTACGGACGCCGACGAGGTGCTGCATCTGGTCGCCGAGCGGGCGATGGAGGTCGCGGACGCGGACCGGGCGGCGATCCTGCTGCCCGCCCCGCTGTCGGGCGTACCCGCGCGGGCGGGGCGGCAGCCGGCGGACGCGGCGCGCCTGGCGGTGGCCGTCGCGCACGGGCGGGACGCCGAGCGGGCGCGTGGGCTGTCCGTCCCGGCGTTCGGATCGCTGACCGGGCTCGCCGCACGCACCGGGAGGCCGGTGCACTGCGCGGACGTACGTACCGATCCCCGGGCCCATCTGTTCGGCGACGGCGCCGACGAGGGGCTGGGGCCGGTGGTGGCGGTCCCGCTCCGGGTGGACGACGGGGCCATGGGCGCGCTGCGGCTGGGGCGTCCCGTGGGCCGGCCGCCGTTCGACGAGTCCGAGGTGGATTTGGTGTCCGGCTTCGCCGATCAGGCGGCCATCGCGCTGGAACTGGCGCGCGGGCGGGCGGAGTCCGAGGAGCTCGCGGTCATGCACGACCGGGACAGGATCGCCCGCGATCTGCACGATCTGGCCATCCAGCGCCTGTTCGCGACCGGGATGACCCTGCAGAGCACCACCCGGGCCATCGCCGACCGCCCGGAGGCCGCCGAGCGCGTGCGGCGTGCGGTGGACGATCTGGACACCACGATACGGATCGTCCGGTCCACCATCTTCGACCTGCGGACGGCGGACGGCTCCGGCCGCAACGGGCTGCGCCGGCGCATTTCGGAGACGGCTCTCACCGCTGCCCGCGTGCTCGGCTTCCGGCCGTCGGTACGCATCGACGGGCCGGTCGACACCACGGTCCCGGACGATGTGGCGGAGCATGTGGTGGCCGTCGCGGCGGAAGCGGTTTCCAACGCGTCCCGGCATGCCCGGGCGAGCCGTATCGACATCGCGCTGACCGCCGACGAGGCGGTGACGCTGACCGTCACGGACGACGGCACCGGCCTGGGGGACCGTGCCGCCGCTGGAAAACCGGGGGGCGGCGGGCTGGCCAACATGCGGACCCGGGCGGAACTGTGCGGCGGCACGCTGACGGTCGAGCAGCCGGACGCGGGCGGCACCCGGATCAGCTGGAGCGTCCCGCTCCGCTGAGACCGCGCGCCGGACCGCTCGCCGCCCAGCCCTCGCGCGGCCGGGATCCGCCTACCGCTCGCCGCGCTCCCGGATGCGGCCGGCGAGCATCGCAGCCTGGATGCGGCGGCCGACGCCCAGTTTGGCGAGGATCGCGGAGATGCGGTTCTTCACGGTCTTCTCGGCCAAGTAGAGCCTTGTCGCTATCTCCCGGTTGGTGAGCCCCTCGCCGATGAGATCGAGGATCTGCCGCTCCCTCGGTGTGAGCCTGTCGAGTTCGGACGGCTCGGTCTCCGCGGCGGGCGGCTGCGAGGTCCCCCGCAGCCGTGCCATCACCCGGGCCGTCGTCCGCGGGTCGAGCATGGAGGTGCCGGACGCGACGGTGTGGACCGCCGAGACCAGGCCGGCACCGTTGATCTGCTTCAGTACGTAGCCGGCCGCGCCCGCCATGATCGCGTCGAACAACGCCTCGTCGTCGTCGAACGAGGTCAGCATCAGGCAGGCGAGTTCGGGCATCCGGGCGCGCAGTTCGCGACACACCTCGATCCCCGCGTGGTCGCCGCCGTGGCCGTCGCCGAGCCGCACGTCCAGCACCGCGACCTGCGGTCTGGTCGCGGGCACCCGGGCCAGCGCCTCCCTGGCGTCACCGGCCTCGCCGACGACTTCGATGCCGCCGTCGGCCTCCAGGAGGTCGCGTACACCGCGCCGCACGACCTCGTGGTCGTCGAGGATGAACACGCGGACCGGAAGGGCGGGCTCCGGCGAGGAATCGCTGGGCCGGGACTGCTCGGGATCGTCGTTCACACCATGCTCGATCGGTCGGGGGCGGGTGGTGTCCGGAGGGGGACGCGCACCAGTATGTGCCCGCTGCCGGACAGGCCCGCGCGGGGGTGTCGAGGCATGTCCCGGCGCCGGGCGGAAGGGGCCGAACGGCCCTGTGGCCTGGGCCGTTCAGCGGTGCGGGTCCGGTGCCATACTGACGCCGCCCATCCGGTGGGCAGCCCGTCGGACATCCTCCGCGCACGTCCCCCGCCATGCTGTCCCGAGGAGCGGACCGTCATGAACAACACCCCGAGCGAGAGCTATCACGCTCTCTTGGCACGCCACGAGGCGATGCGGCTGCGCCGGAACATCCTGGCGCCCGCGCGCGACGGAGCGAGACCCCGCAGGACGGACCCCCCGCAGATGTACGGCGGTCACGACGCGCCCGCCGACCAGTCGTTGATCGGGGCTTCGCTCGGGGTCGTGGGCCCGCTGGAGGAGCTGATCACCGGGCTCTACCAGGTGCTCTTCGACCGGCATCCGTACCTGCGCTCGTTCTTTCCCGAATCGATGGCGTTTCAGCAGGCCCATCTGGCGGGCGCCTTCCGCTTCCTGATCGGCGAACTGCACCGGCCCGAGGCGGTGACCGGGTACTTCACCCAGCTGGGGCGCGACCACCGCAAGCTCGGGGTGCGGCCGGCGCATTTCGCGGCGTTCGAATCGGCTCTGGTCGAAGCGCTTCGCGCACGGGCCGGCGCGCGGTGGAGCGCTGCCGCGGAGGACGCGTGGCTGCGGATGCTGGGGCTGGCGGTCTCGTCGATGGTCAGGGGGGAGAACGAGGCGGTCGCGGAGCTCGCCAGCTGGAACGCGACCGTCACCTCGCACGAACTCCGCGCCCCCGGTCTCGCGGTCCTGCGGGTACGTCCGCAGCAGCCCTACGTCTTCCGCGCCGGTCATTACGCCTCGCTGGAGACGCCTCTGCTGGAGCAGGCCTGGCGGCCGTACTACCTGGCGCGCGCTCCGCACCCGGACGGTGAGCTGGAGTTCCACGTACGGGCCCGGGACACGGGCGGGGTGGGTGACGCCCTGGTCCACGGGACGCGGAGCGGGGACACCGTCAGGATCGGCGCGCCTCGGGGCATGCTGCCGCTGCCCGAGGGGGCGCAGCCCGGCGAGCTCCTGCTGATCGCCTCCGGTACGGGATGGGCGCCGATGAAGGCGCTGCTCCAGCAGCTCGCCGCGCTGCCGGTGGCGGCGCCCCGGGTGCGGCTGCTGCTGGAGACGGGGGCACGGTCCGGGGACGCGAGGGCGGCCGAGGACTTCTACGACAGGGCGTGGCTGGAGACGTTCCGGCGGAGGTGCCCCTGGCTGACCGTCATGCCGGCGGACGCGGCCGGGTGGACGGCCGGGGCCCCGCTGAGGGCCCTGGGCGGTGTCCTGCCGGCCCGCCCGGGCGCCGCCGAACATCTGCGCGTCCTGATGGCACTGGAGGCCGGACGGCCCGGGGACGAAGCATCCGGGGCCGAGGGGGTACGGACCGTCGTGGCGGCGCTGACAGCCGCCGGGGTGCCGACGGAGCGCGTCCACCGGGACGGGCCGGGGATCGCCGAGACCGGCAAGATGTCCGGTTCCTGGTCGTCGCCGGTGTGACGGGGACGGTCGTGGTGGTGGGGCGTCGGATCAGGCGCTCCCCCGCGCGGCCCCGTCCGGCCAGACGACCTCCACGGGAATGCCCCGGGTGCGGGCGAAGGCGACCAGATGCGCGGTGGCGTCGCTGCCGTCGGACGGGGAGCCGTCCCAGACCGCGAGCACGCTCCGGCTCCCGCCCACCAGGGTCTCGTCGGCGCCGACGCACGCGTCCCGGTTTTGGGGGTCGAAGGCCAGCAGTCGGACACAGGCGGCGAGGACCAGCATTTCGCCCGTGGCCCGCCGGTCCGGCTCGGGCAGCACGGCCGGCACCGCGCCCTGCGCCGGCAGCAGTACGGTCAGCGCCCGGCCCGCCTCCCGGGCGGCCCTGGCGGACGCCAGCGGGAGCCCCGCTCCGGCACGTACGCAGGCGGGCGCACCCCCCGTCAGACGTGCCAGGCGCGCCCTCAGTTCGGTCTCCACCAGTTCGAGGGTGTGAGCGCTGAGGTCCCTGTGTCCTACGACCGCTATCACCGCGTGCCCTCCCACGT
>NZ_JBHWZJ010000020.1:0-41321 GCF_042728415.1 Streptomyces sp. NPDC060198
GTCCGGACGCCGAGTGCGGCAGGCTCGCTTCCGGTGCGATGACGGCGGGCCGATAGCCGGCGCCTTCGAGGAGCGGGCCCACGTGCTCACGTAGCGCACAGGCCGGGCCGACCAGGCCGACGACGGTCAGGAACCCGAGCGCGAGCCGATTGCCGAGCTCGGACCGTACGAGGGCGGGTGCGGCGTGATGCGGATGACCGCGGTGTCTTCCGGTCACGGGGTCCCGCCGAGGGCGTTCTCGTGGGCGACGAGAAGACGGTTGGTCTGTGCGTACAGCCGCTCCAGCTCCGCCGAGGTGAGGATGAGCGCGCCGTCGAGGGTCGAGCCGTCGTCGCAGTGGAGGATGACGGGTACCGAGCCCTGGCGGGCACGCGGGTCGTAGACCGCGTCCCGGCCGGGCAGCAGCGTGGCGTGGGTGGCCTTCACCGGTACGGGCCTGAGCGTCGCCCCGTCGGCGGGCGCGGACCACGCGGCTCCGCCGCCGGGCGGGCGCAGGTGGTAGGTCGTCGCGGAGCCCTCACCGGGAAGGGCGACCACGACTCCGAGACGGCCCTCACGGGAGATATCGGTAGCGAGGTCGCCGAGTCGGGGAGCGAACGGAGCTGCCATTCCCAACTCGACGCCCTGCGGCGGTAGGTGGGGAGAACGTCGTCCAGTCATGCCCCGAAGTTAGGAGCGTGCGAGCCCTCGAATATGAGCGGGAGGAATACGACTCCTATCCGTCCAGGTGGAAGCGGTCGGACATGCGTCGCAACTTCTCCCGGGTGGCGGCCCGTTCGGCGTGGACGATGCTGCGGAGCGTGGAGCGGGCGATGGGATGGTTCCGTACGAGCTGCGGCGCGATCCGCTCCGCTGTCTCCAGCTCGGCCAGGGCCTTGTCGCGGTTCCCGTCCCACAGCCATGCTCGCGCGACATCCATGTGGTGGTGTCCCTGACGAGAGTTGGGAAGTGCCCCCACCAGCACTGGGCTGGTGCGGCGGTTTATCTCCAGCGCCTGGCTCTGCTTGCCCATCTCCAGTGCCACGCTGATCGCGTGGATCTGAACGTTCCCCGCGGAGAACGTCAGCGAGTGCCGGTCGTACACCGGTGCGCCGACGTACGCGTCCATGCGCTCGGCGGCATCCTTCGCGTGACCGATCCGTTCCTCGGCCTCCGAGGAACGGCCGGCCCGAGCGGCGGAAACCGCTGCCCGCAGCTGCAGCGTGCCCCAGGCTCGCACGGCCAGAGGATCACCGACTTCGTACGGCTGCTGCACCGAGGTGATCGCCTTGTCCGAGAGCGAGAGGGCGTCGGACCAGTCGGCCGTGGCCCACATGTCCCAGACCCGCATCCAGTCGGCCACGGCGGGCAACACGGGGTCTCCGGAAAGCCTGGCCGACCACGCCGCCCGCTCGCACGCCATGGCCACCAGTTCGGGGTGCCCGAGGGCGTGGGCGGCGGTGTGCGCGAACTTGCAGCACACCGCGTAGACGGCGTACGCCTCCTCCCGCTCGTGGCCATGCGACTCTTCCGCCAGGGCCCGTGCTTCGCGGAACAGGTCCGGCAGGACGCGGAGGATCGCCACGTTGGAGGCGGTGTCCCGGAGCCGGTGCAGCCGCGTCACCTCACGCCACAGTTGCGATGTCGGCCGGGGAGTCCCGTCGAAGACGGGCGCGAGGTCGTAGCGGCGCAGCTCTCGCAGGATCGAGGAGGCGGCGATCTGCCACTGGTTGTCGTCGGGCGAGCTGTTGTACGGGCGCCCGATCAGGTCGTTCGGATGGATGTGCAGCTCGGCGGCGACCTGGTTGAGCAACCCGACCCGGTCGAGCTCGATCAGGCCGCGTTCCATCTTGGACACCCAGCCCTGCGACTTCCCCAGGGCTGCCGCCAGATCGGCTTGCGGCATGCCCAACCGCAGTCGCGCTCTGCGAGCGCGCCGGCCGATCTCCTCGGCTTCCTCCAGCATCAGGACACCTCCAGGCTGCTGGACCGCCTGGCTCGGTACCGGGTCGTCCGCGCAGAGTTCGTCATCAGAAAGGTACCCAGGACGATGCATGCGCGTGAGGCGAGTTGCCGTAGGAATGCCGCAGAGATCGAGAGGAAGGCAGGCGGAGGGCACGCCACCCACCAACTGGTCTAGACAACAAGAAAGGCCCTGGTCGATGACCTGGGCCTTCTTCATGGAGCGGGTGACGAGAATCGAACTCGCGCTCTGAGCTTGGGAATCAGCGGTTTTCGGCCGACGGTATTGGCTCTGACCTGCGTGTTTGTTTGAGACGTGCTGGGCCCGTGTGGTTTCAGGATGCAGAGCTTGACCACTGTTGTCCGCTCCGAAGGGCACGGATGGGGCACGGCGACCGTCTTCGCGGTAGGTGCCATTACTACCGGCATGCGAGTAAGACTCTTGTCGTCTCGTGAGGTATCCAGGGGCCACAGCCCCCGGATGCCGCGTGGAGGTCCACGTATGCCCCAGGGACAGCCTTTAGGGACTACGCCTGCTCAGTTTGAGGCGCAATGTGTTCATAAGACCTGGAGCGGTTCACTCAGGCAACCCGTGGAGAATTCGGTGGCGCGCGAGGTGCTGCCTGTCAAGCCGATGATCCGGAATCTCGCGGAGGCGGCCGAGCACCGTGCTGTCAGCACGGGCCACGACTGTCAGGTCGTCGTTGATGATCAACATTCCTTGATCGAAGAGCACGTGGTGGTTGGGGCACAGGCAGAGCACGTTTCCGATCACGTCAGGACCGTCATGTGGCGACCCCAGTGGGAGAATGTGCGCCGACTCTGCGTAAGCGCCGGTCCGACCCTGTATGCGGATTCCGCACACCTGGCACGTGTAGTCATACATCTGCTTTACCAGGTTTGCGGTTGCAGTGCTGCGTACGATGCGCTGGACCGAGGAGGCAGAACGGGGGCGGTAGACGTCGTGCTGAGCCTCCTGTCTCACTGCCGGAGCAGGCGTTGACAAACCACTTTCGCTTTGCTCTGCCGTTGAGAGCTGAACCAGGCGGAATCGCCAGATCCTGTAGCCGTGCGAGCCTTGCTCCGACCAGTAGTCCTCCACCTTGAATAGGCCGATGTACTGGTAGAGCCGAGAATGAGGGGCTGTGGAGATCCGCCGGATCACTCGGACGGGAGCGCCGGTGGCGGCGCTTGTTGCGAGGGCCGCGTTTCCTCGGGTCAGTTGTTGATCACGCGCTAGGCGGCCAGTCTCGGGGTTCAGCCCGCCCTCACCGGTGTACACGATCACATCGCCGTAATCATCGTTGCCGGTATCGGACACGATGACTGATTCTGCCCCGAGACTTTGGCGTCCAGCGATGCCGGCCATCAGCTGTCGGTGCACACCGGCCTGGGCCAGTGCTTGTCGGCTGTCGAACTTCTGGCCCTGTAGTACTCCGGCCACCACGCCGAACCCGTTGGAGTGCCTGGTGTCGGCGGGGACCGGTTGCCCTCCGGGAAGTACCTTTGCCAGTTGCCTGACCCTGGAACGTTCCTCCTTGCGGGCAGCCCGTGCCCGCAAGAGCGCCTCGCCGACCGGTGACTCGTGTGCGGAGGACACCAGCGAAGCCTTGTCGGCCTCACATAGGACGGACAGTCCATCGAAAAGTTCGCCGAGGCGTTCGGCTGTCGGGAGCGTCCTCCCTCCGAGATACGAATCGAGTGTGCGTGCACTCAAGCTGCAGTGGAGTGCCGCTTGTTCGGTCGAGGGGCTGCCGCACTCCCGCCACAAGTGGCGCAACTGCTCGGTGAAGTCGACTTCTTCAGGTGTGCGACGTGCCGTAGCGATGCCTCTGAGCCGTGCAGCCTCCGCCATGGACTCTTCGGTCTGGCGACGCCGCTCAAGCCACCATTGCCGACCTGTCTCGCCACCATCGATCCAGGCGTCGATCATGGCGCCCAGGGTTTGAACGCTTGGCAAGCGAGTGCCGTTCAGTGCCGCGTAGACAGCAGTCCGAGACGCGCCGCGGAGGACCGCCATCTCGACCGTTCCCTGCGTTCCGTCTTTCACGCCGCGCAGATCACGGGCAAAGGACGACAAGGGGCCGTTGTCGCTCAGTGGGAGCCGTCGCACCATGACCACACCGTGACATGCATCACACACTCCCGATTATTTCATGTGACGTGAGTCACTATGGATGATTGCATAGGGCCTCTGAACTGGTAAAACACCAGATTACATCAGTCCCGCGGAGTTTTCTGCGGGATCTTGCGCTGTGGGGGTCTGAGATCGTTACGAGAAGCGGCTGATTCGTCGCTCTGCAAAGAGCGACGGCTCCCTGCGTCAACAGGAAGCCGTCATTGCTGGTAGTCCCCTTCAATGCATCGGAGAACTACATGCTTGAGGATACGGCGAGCGCTGTGTCTGGAGAAACTGTTCCAGTGGCGGTTAGCGCGCTGCCCCGACGACCTTCCCGCTGGTTCGCCTCGGCCGGTCTTGCTGTAACGGGCGCCGGCCCGGTTGCTGTCGGGCTGCAAGGCGACATGACCTTGGCCATGGTCTCGGCGGTGCCGGGTGTCGTTCTGGGGTTGCTGTTCTTCTTCGGGGTGATTTGTCCGGCGGTCTGGTCGAGGAAAGTTCGGCGTCAGAAGGCGGCCCTGGAGGTGATGAACTCGCTTCTCGGGCGATCCACTGCGGGGGTCCAGCGGCAACGTAGGTAGTGGCCTGTGTCCTGTTCGGGGCTGAGGTCCAAGAGCAGCCGGTCCCAGATGGCCGCGGCGCTCTCGCACCCCGCAGGTAGCGGCCTGCCAGCTTGGGGAGGAGGTCTCTCGCGGGAGCCTGTGGTCCGAGGAACGGAAAACCCCAGGCCACCGATCTGGGGTTTCTCGCAGGAGCACGCGATCGCATGAGGCCATACTTCCCGGTGCTAGCCGGTCCACGGCGTTTCCCGAGCCGTGGACCGGCGATTTGCCCTTGAACTGCGTTGGCGGGTAAGGGCGCTCGGATCCGCCAGTAGACGAGTGAGAGCGGACGTCTCTGTGACCTGTGTGCTGGGGGAAGTGGGGCCTCCCTCGCCGAGGCGTCATGTGCCCAGATGGCAGAGTGGCGACAACAGCTGCCAGTCCTCGTGGATGGGGCCCCAGGTTCGTTGAGCCTGTGGGGCGGTTTTGTGCGGTGACGGCGAAGGGATCCGGCCAGGCGGGAGGACCGGGCTGTATTCCTTCCATGCTGCCGGCGGGACGCCATAGCGCATGTCGCTGCCCCGCACAAAAACCGAGGGAGACCGTCGGAGATCCTCGCGCCGACGCGCCTCACCGTGCACACGCACCACACCGGTTGCTCCTCGCACGCTCTTTTCGCTCGAATCCGTGGCTGATTCCCTGATCGGGAGAGCACTTGGACTCGACCACGAGGTGGGTTATGGAGCGCGCGACTCAGAGGACTGCACAGCGCGGTACGTATGACATCGGCGAGCAGCGGCCCCCCTGCTTCCTCGGCAGCCTGTCCGCGGAGGCCAGGGAAGAACTGCTGAGTATCGGTTTCCCGCGGCAATATCCGCCCGGCGCGAAGATCCTCGTGGAAGGGACACCGGGCGATTGCCTGATGCTCCTGGAGACCGGCTACGTCAAGATCACCAGGAAGCGAGCGAACGGGCATGAAGCCCTGATCGCCATCCGGGCCGGCGGAGACCTGGTCGGAGAGATGGCCGTGATCGACGGCGTGCCCAGATCGGCCACGGTGACGGCGGGTGAGGACATTGACGCACACGTCATCCAACGCCGAGCGGTGCAGAAGTTCCTCAACAAGTATCCCGAAACTGTCCTTCACATCACGCGACTCAGCAACCGCCGTCTGCACAACGCGAATTCCTGGCGCATGGTGTTCGGTGAGTTCCCGGTTCGCGTACGGCTCGCTCGAGTACTCGCCGAACTCGCCGAGAACCACGGGGAGATCATCGGCTCGCACACTCTGATCTGCGTCGATCTCACGCAGGCCGAACTCGCCGCGCTCATCGGATCACGAGAGAGGGCGGTGCAGGGGGCGCTGGCAGGGTTACGTGACGCAGGGGTCGTGAGGATCAGGAACCGCGAGATGGCGGTGCTCAAGCCGGACCGCCTTCGGGCGATGGGGCTCCTGCCGCCGATCGGCCGCTGACAGGAACCGGCATCCCGCATTTTTGCGGCCTCTCCGGAGAGCGCGACGCGTCGGCAGCACAGTTGGCGACCAGCACCACCGACTATCCCAACTCATCAAGTAGGTGATGGTTCACATGACGTCGCAGCCGAATGTCCGGTCAGGGTACAAGCCCTGGCCGGATGACAACCGCCGCCTCTGCCTGGCAGCGGACATCGAGCAGTACAGCCGCTTCGACACCCCGGGCCAGCGGACCGCGCAGGCCCAGCTCGCCCGGGTGCTGAGGGCGGCAGCCGAACACAGCGGGCTGGACCACGGCACGTGGTCCGTTCAGCCGCAGGGCGACATGGAGTTCGCGGTCCTCCCGGCGGGCACTTCCGAGCAGGTGGTGCTGGGTGACTACGTCACCCACCTCGCGGCTGAGCTCGGCGGCTACAACGCCACCCGTCGGCCCGCCAAGCGGATGCGGCTTCGGCTGGCCATCGACACCGGCGTAGCCGCCACCGCCGCCCTGGGCTTCTCCGGCCCCGCCCCGATCGCTGTGGCCCGCTACCTGAACGCACCTGAGGTGAAGCGGGCCTTGGCGGCTGCCAGGTCGGCGAGCCTGGCCGTGGTGATCTCCGACCGGCTCTACCAGGACGTGGTGCGCTTGCGGTTCCACGGACACGACCCGGAGCAGTACCGCCGTATCCACGTCGAGCAGAAGGGGTTCGCCGGGTACGGCTGGGTCTGTTTGCCGGGTGTGGACCCGCAGGACGTGGGGGAGCCCTGGCCGGACACGCCGGAGGGCGGACTGCGGTCCCCGGCGCGAGCGGCGGAGGTGGAACGGCCGAGCTTCGTCCAGCAGGGCGTCCACGGCACTGCCGTCCAGGGCGTGATCCACGGGTCCGTCGTCCACGGGGTGGTGCCTGGCGGGGCAGGCCGATGAACTACGACCCGCCTGCAGGAGGCTGCGCCTCATGCAGGAACGCTGCAGGCGGCAACCACCAGCAGGACACCCAGGGCCTCTCCGTCCAGGGCCGGACCGGCGACGTGTACTACTACGCGGCCGCCTGTGACCACCGCTCCGCCGCGAGCACGCGGCGGTACACGGCCGGCTTCTCGCCGGTCCCCTACGAGACGCTGCGCGAGGAGTTGCACCGGATCGCCCGGGCCTGCTCACGCATCGTGGACAGCATGGGTGACGATTCGGGAGGTTCACCATGGGACTGATCCCCTACAACCGGGTGTTCGATGTGCTGGAGCACCGATTCCGGCTCGCTGAACTGCCCTTTCCGGTTTTGACGGCCGAGGGCCCGACCCGGCTCTCCGCCCTGACGGCCCGGCGGGCGCTGTATGCCAGGCCGTCGGATCTGCGGCTTCGCGAGGAGATCTGGCGCGGGGCCCTCGAGGCGGCGCGGCGCGACACCGGCGCGGCCGGATCCGAACGGCTGCTGGTGCTCTGGCTGGCCCTGCCCGCCCTGCGGCGCACTATCCACCACATCGCGATCCGGTGGCCGATCGACCAGCGGGAGCTCGAAGCTGAGTCACTGCTCGCCCTCCTGACAGTACTCGCGGACGTGGACCCGCGAACCCAGGAGGCGGACCGCGCAATGCTGCGCCCCACCATCAACCTGGTCTGGGCGTTCGCCCGGGCCCGCACCCGGGAGCGGCCGGTGGCGGACGTCGAGGCGCTGGCCGCCGCTCACCTTTCCGTGGAGTCCCCCGCGGAGTCGCCGGCTGGCGACTGGCACGACGGCTGGGAGCTGCGGGTGTCGCCGCCCGCCCGACCCGACGGCCTGTCGGCGACCGTGCGGTTCAGCGTCGCACCGGATCGGCTGGAGAGCTTCCGACTGGGCGAGCTGGCTGGTCACTTGGGTCTCGGAGAGATCGTGCACCGGGCGCGGCGTCCGAGCGAGGGCAGCCGCATCGGCACCCTGTCGCTGCGTCCGGCAGGAGGGCGACTATGACCCCGCGTTCCAGGACCTGGCTGTCGTTCGCCGAGGCGTTCGACCTGCCACTGGTCGTTGACCTGCGCACCGCCGCCCAGGCGCTCGGAATCTGCCCCGCCACCGCGTACAAGCTCATTCACCAGGGCGGTTTCCCCTGCCGGTTCCTACGCATCGGGTGGCAGTACCGAATCCCCACCGCCGACCTGCTCCGGGCGCTCGGGATTGAGGAGCGCCCCGTCTACCCGGTCGACCTGCGCGCCGGTGCCGACTTCCAGGATCAACGCGATTTCGCAACGGAGTTCGAAACGGAGGACTACGCATGAGCATCGTGGCCGTCACCGAGCCGAAGACCGAGGAGCCGCCGATGACGACCTGCTTCGTCATCGCGCCCATCGGCAACGAGCACGCACCGGACGGGAGCCCGGAACTCCTGGCGTACGAGGAGAACCTAGAGATCTTCGAAAAGGTGATCCTGCCCGCCTGCGCCAGGCATGGCATCGTCCCGGTCAGGGCGGACGGGATCGCCGACACGGGTGAGATCACCGAGCAGATCTGCCGCCACGTGCTGCAGGACGACATCGTGATCGCCGACCTTACCGGGGGCAACGCGAACGTCACATACGAGCTCGGTATCCGGCACCTGACGGGCAAACCGATCGTCCACCTCGGCGAGCACGGGGAGCTGCCGTTCGACCTCTCGCTGATCCGGACGATCATGTTTAAGCGTAGCCGTAGCGGTCTAGTCAAGGCACGGCGGGACCTGGAGACCGCCCTGAAGGGTGCCCTGGACAACAGGTTTGAGCCGCTGACCCCGGCCCGGATTCTGTTTGGACTGCCAGCGGCGTCGCCGCCGGAACTTGTGGTACAGGCGGAGCTGGACGATCTGGAGGCCCCCGGACTGATCGACCGGTTCGCCCGGGTGGAGGCGCAGACGGAGGCGATCGGCGAGACCATGGAGGCGATCGGCGAGTTTATGACGGCGATCGCCGAAGCCACCGTGCAGATCGGGCCCGTGATGGAGCGCGCCGCCCAGCCGGGGACGCCGATGAGCGCGTGGCTGCCGGCGATGACCGAGTTGGCCAGGTCGATGGCTGAGCCGGCCTCCGGGCTCCGGGAGGCATGCACCCGCTTCGCCGGGCAGATGGTCGAGATGGACGCGGCGGCCCAGGCGGCGTTCGATGTAATCGAGGCGATGCCGCCCGAGCAGCGCGCCGGTTCGGCGACCGACTTCCTGCAGCAGATGATCAGTACTGCCGAGTCCACCCACGAAGTGGTCGGAGTGCTCGGCGAGGTCGAGGTCGGCATGCGGTGGCTGGTGAAGATGAGCCGAGAGCTGCGAGTGCCGGGCCGGGACCTCACGGCCGCGATCAAGCAGGTCAGCGGCGTGATGACCAAGGTTGCGGACTGGGAGCACCGGGCCCGCGCGTTGATCTGACCACGAGGCGGACGGCCCATCGTTCCGCGGACGGCCCATCGTTCCACTGTCGCCAGCGGCTGAACCGGGCGACAGAATCTCGGCAGGTGGCGAGCAGGCCCCGACAATGACGAAGCCCCAGGTCTCCGACCTGGGGCTTCGTGCAAGAGCAAATGACGGGAATCGAATCCGCGCCATACGCTCCGGAATCAGCGGTTTCTGGGCCAGCGATGAGCTCTAAACCTGCGCTCATATGCGGGGTGACGTGAATCGAGGTGCTTTGGGGAAGCCGTACCTGACCGCTGTCGTCCGCTCCGCTGGGGGCAGTCGGGGCACCCTAGAGAGTGGGAAGCCGTGCTGCACGGTTCTGACGTGAGTCGTAGAGGGACCTTCGCGAGGCGCGGTTAACGCTGGGTGGGGACCGTTACATCTGAGCCTGTCAAGGGCGGCGCTGTTCTATCGTCCCGGGAGGTCAGGTACCGGGTGATCAGCCGGGCTGCGAGGTCGCCTTCTGACAAGCCTTCTGAGAAAGCAGCCTTGGCGAACGCCAAGTGCTGGCTCTCTGTGAGGATTACGGCGGTCAGAGTGCGGGCCGATGGATGCCAGTGGCCACAGCACATGTGCCTCGTGCAGAGATCGATGGACGCTTCGTACACATTGGGGGTTCGCCAGGGTAGATGGGGGTAGCGATCCAGCTCTTCCTGCACACGCTCAGGGTCGCCTGCATCTCCGCCTTGTTCCCGTGGCGTGCGTGGCCATAGTGGTGCCGAAACCAGTCCCGGCGGCCCACTTCGCGTAGTTCCCGCAACGTTCGACCGATGCGTTCCTCGAAGCCGTGAAACATTCTGAGGGGCATGCGACGGGTGTCGAACCCGACTGCTGGTTGCTTTCGGTGAAGCTTCTGGTCGATGAGCCACCCTGAGGCTGTCCGCTTACCCTTCCAGTCGTTGCACGGTTTGCAGGCAGGAAGAAGGTTCCACCACACGTCCGCGCCGTTGTCGCCAATGGGGGCCTCGTGGTCGAGAGTGGTCGCCCGGTTTACGGCGCAGTACGTGCAAGCACCTGCGTGTGCCGTCAGAACCATTAGCCACACCCATGTGGGCTGCTTCGTTCGCTTGCCTCGCTGGACACTGGAGTCCAGAAGTGTCATCAGATATCCCATCGCCGATGTCGTGGGGGACGCTATCCTCTGCCACTGACAATGGGCACCCGAACGGATACTTAAGGTGAGCATGCAGGTCCGGTGACTTGCGGTGACGGCTCTGGGTTCTCTCACTGAGGATGGCTGCCCGTGCCGCCCAGGTCGGCGGGCCCCGCGCGGACGTGCCTCGTGACTGCCAGGGATCGAGATTCTCAGGCGAAGGCCAGTCGGCGGAATGTGTTGCGCACGTCCGTTAGCGGCTGACGGTCGCGGGTGTAGTAGAGCTTGTTGGTCAGCATCCCTGCCCACCGGTCTTGCGTGGGAGCGATCCACATGCCAGTGCCGGTGAAGCCGTAGTGGATCCAGATGTCCTGCCCGTCCGTGGTGCCTGGGGCAGGGTGCCAGAACAGGCCGCGTTCCGGTTGAGAGCTCTCGGTCTGCACTGTGAGGGAATTGGCGCTCCAGTCGGCGCCGAAGCCCACCTCGCCCGGGGCTGTGGTGTGGTCGAGCATGTATCGGAGGAAGACGGCGAGGTCGTCGAGGACGGTAAAGGCACCTGCGATGCCGCATGCTCCCCCGAGGAGCCGGGCGGAGAAGTCGTGGGCTAGACCTTTGAGATGCGTGCCCGTTTCCTGCTCAAGTTCGGTGGGGGCGCTGCGGGCGACGAGTTCGGCAGGCAGCGGGCCGAAGCGGGTGGTGTTCATGCCCAGGGGGCGCCAGGTCCGCTCGGTGGCGAGCTGGTCCAGGGACATGCCCGAGAGGTGTTCGGCGAGGAAGCCGAGGATCAGGGCGGCGCGGTCGGTGTACTCGACGGCTTCGCCTGGTGGCCGGTGCAGCGGCTCGTGCAGCACGCCTCTGCGGATGTCGGCGTGGTTCGTGCCGTACTGGTTTTTCAGCTGGGCCCGGAGGGGGACGCCGGCGGTGTGGGTGAGCAACTGCCGTGCGGTGACCTGCCCGAGGTCGTACTCCGCGACGTCGGGCCAGTACGAGCCCAGCCGGGCGTCCAGGTCGAGTCGGCCGTCCCCCCACAGTGCTCCGATCGAGGACCAGACGGCGAGGATCTTGGTGAGGCTGGCGGCGTCGAAGACGGTGTCCAGGCGCATCCGTTGTTCCGGTTCGTCCGGGTCGAGGACGCCCGTGGCGCCGCTGGCTCGGATGCCGGTGGAGTCCCCCACGGCCCAGACCGCACCGGGGTAGACCTTGTTGCGGACGCCTTCGTCCAGCAAGGCTTGAATGCGGTCGATCATGGTCTCCCTTTTCAGTGGCCGTGGGGTCTCCGTTGCCCAGGGTAGGGACGCCGCCGCAGCAGCCGATGGTTCGACGCGGTGTCCTAGCTGAGCACTTGGTGGCCGAGCGCGTGGAGAGCGGCTTGGGTGGCGGAGAGCGGGTACCGGCGTGCGTTGGCGAGACCTGCTGCCCGCAGTGCGGGGAGGACGTTGCTGGAGGTGCGCATGCGCTGGATGTCTCGGGCTACGGCTCCGGGGCGGCCGAAGTCGGTGGGTGCCGCGGAGGCGCCGAGTGCCTCGTTCAGTCCGGGCACGGGCTGGTAGAGGACGGGGAGTCCGCACGCCTGGGCTTCGAGGGCGACCAGGCCCATGGCCTCCAGGGTGGTGGACGGCATGACGAGGAGGTCGTGGTCCGCGAAGGTTTTCCACAGCTGCGGTCGGCGGAGCCAGCCGAGGTAGCGGGCTCGAATGCCGGCTCGCCGGAACAAGGGTGCCAGCGCCTGGTACTCGCTCTGCGGCGCGGCGATGCTCAGCTCGATCCCCTGCGCGGGGGCGAGGCTTTTGATGAGGGCTTCGCCGCCCTTTTCGGGCGTGAGCCGACCGGCGTACAGCAGGCGCAGGTGGCTCGTCGGGGTGCACGTCGTTCGTGCGGGCGGGCTGGTGATGAGGTGGTCGGGGATTCCCCAGGGGATGTGGACGATCTTCCGGCGGTCGATCTTCGGGGCCAGCCCGAGGAGGCGGTCGGCCATCGCGTGGGTGGGGACCACGATCGCGTCGGATGCCCGCGCCGTCTCGCGCAGGACACGGAGCTGGTCGCGGTGGCCTTCGGCGAAGAGCAGGTCGGTGCCGTGGACCAGGGCGATCCTCGCGTGGGCCGGCAGGGCCCGCATCAGGGCTGGGGTCGCTCCGAAGGCGAGGTGCTGCAGGTGCAGGACGTCGATCCTGGACGGGTCGATCGCCTGCCGGAGGGCCGTACGGAGTTCGGCCACGTATCTGCCGAAGGCGGGGCCGTCCAGGCACTTTCCTCGTACGGACAGCAGCTCCAGGCCGGGCCGGCGGTGCGGAGTGGCGCCTTCGGGGGTGAGCATGAACGCTTGGGCCGGGATGCCGGGGCGGTTGCCGGTATAGAGGTCCAGGAAGAGTTCGACGCTTCCGCCGGGGCTACCGGCAGGCAGGTCGAGGGCTGTGGCGACCATGGGGTTCACGACTGGCCTCCCTGCATCTCTTCGTAGAGACGGGAGGTCTCGATCCCCGCGCTGGAGCGGTACTTGAGGCCGAGCTGCTGGTAGCTCGCCGCGGCGCCGAACGTCTGGTGGAAGGTGACTTTCCCGAAGACCATGAGCGGGTAGATCCGTACGGGACGGGCCGCGCGGATCTCCAGGGTCCACCGGATGGCGTGGCCCTGGTGCCCGAGCGGGGCGGAGACGTGGACCCATATCCCGAGGGCGCCGATGCTCCGGCTGCCGTTGAGGAACTGCGCGTACGTCTCCGATCCGGTCCTCTCGTGGGTGACGCCGAGGTACAGGACGCCGGGGACCAGGACGTAGCCCACCGGCGGGATGGTGATCTCGCGGCTGAGGGTGCGGGAGGCCGCGTCGAGGTCGCCGTCGCAGATGCGCAGGGTGTCGCCGAGTCGCCAGTCGTAGGCGTTCGGAGAGAGGTGCGCGGGATCGTAGGGCTCGATGGTGAGGGTGCCGTCGGCCCGTGCCGCGGCGATGGCCGGGCCGGTGAGGATCACGACTCCGCCGATCTGGCCGGCGGGAGGTCGCGCCAGTACGCGGAGGGCTGTGGGCCCGTCGCGGCCTGGTACTTGCCGGTGTAGAGGTCGACGGGACCGGCCGCGACGAAGAACATGATCTGCCCGATCTTCATGCCCGGGTACACGCGCAAGGGACGGACGGCGGACAGCATCAGCGTCCACTGCCCGTGGAATCCGATGTCGCCTATCGGCGCGGTGATCTCGACGAACAGTCCCAGTCGGCCCACCGAGGAGCGGCCGAACAGCAGTGGTACGAAGGAGTCGGAGCCGACTTCTTCGAGGGTGTGGCCGAGGTAGAGCTCGCCGGGCTGGAGGACGTAGCCGCCCTCGTCGATTAGCACTTCCGCCGTGGGATTGGGGCGGTGGCTGTCGATGACCGGGGTCGTGTAGGTCAGGAGGGTCGGGCCGAGCCGGACGTTGTAGCTGTTGGGGTTGACCTGGTTCTGGTCGAACGGGGCGATGCGTAAGCGCCCGTCGACCGTGGCCGTGGTGATCTCGGGACCGGTCAGGATCACGGTCTTCCTCCTTCGGTCAGGACGTGCTGGACGGCTTGTCCGAGGGGGACGGCGGCCTGCCTGGGGTGTCCGCCGAAGTACGCGTCGGCGAGGTAGCCGGTGGTCAGGAGGGACCTGGTACCGGGCGGCAGCGGTGCCGGTGCGGTGGCTAGGGGACCGGCCTGCGTGGACAGGCGCTCCAGCAGGGCATCGACCTCGTGCTGATCGTCGGGCAGCGTCACCAGGACGAGTTGGTTGTCGAACGGATCGGTGGCGAGCAGGTCGCCCCTGGTGAGCGTGGTGCCGAGGGGGACGGGGCGGAGCGCGGTCTCGTTGATGACGACCGCTTCCGCTCTCAGGCCCGTACGCAGTCGTTCGACGATCTCCGCGACCAGCTCGGCCCGGTCGGGGACGCGGTGCCGGTAGGCACGAGCGACCGTACCGAGGGGTGCCGCCAAGCGCCGGCGCAGGTTTTCGATCTCGTCGAGAATCGGCTCCAAGTCGGGTGGGGAGGCTGCGGCTGCGGGCGGCAGGCGAACCGACCGGCCGCTCCAGCCGCCCTCTTCCACGCTCGCGAGCGCGAAGCCGACCGCCAGCTCATGGCCCTTGAGGACCAGGGTGTCGCCCACGCGGACGGGACCGTACTGGTCGCTGTGGCAGTGTCCCGCGAAGATCACGTCCAGGAACGGGCAGGCTTCGGCGACTTTCAGGTCTTCGGTGAATCCGGAGTGGCTGAGCAGGACCCAGGAGTCCACCTCGTGGTGGTGGGCGAGCATCAACTCCCTGAGCGCCCGAACCGGGTTGGTGACGCGGTGACCGGCCCGGTCGGCGAACGGGACGGCGTTGAACGCCTGGACGCCCATCACGCCGGTCACCGCGACCCGCCGGCCGCCGATCGTGGTCAGGTGGATGCGCCGGAACAGGGCGCTCCCGCTGGCGTCGTCCACCACGTTCGCGCAGACGGTGAGCCGGTGGAGGCTCGGTTCGAAGTAGTGCGACCAGCCGTGGTTCCCGGGGGCGATCGCGTCGTACAGGGTGGTGAGGATCTCGCGCTCGACCCGTCCGCCGCCCAGCCGGTAGTACCCGCTGCCCTCGAAGAAGTCGCCGCTGTCGACGACGAGCGCTTCGGACCGGGCCGCGTGCACGTGGGCCAGCAGAGGCGCGACGCCGTCGAAGGCGGAGTGGACATCGGTCGTGGCCACGATGCGCTGCAAGGTCCGGGTCACGGCGTGACCTCGCAGATGTCGGCGCCGAGGACACGGAGCTTGGCGGGGAGGTCGGCGTGCCCCCGGCGGAGCTGCTGGAGCCCTCCGAGGGTGGTGACGCCGCGCGCGGTGAGGCCGGCGATGAGGAGGGCCGAGCCGGTCCGGATGTCGGTGGACTCCACCCCCGCGCCGGTCAGGCGCTGCGGTCCGGTAAGGCGGCACTGGGTGGCGGAGATTTGGTCGATGTCCGCGCCCAGCGCTGCGAGTTGGGGGACCAGGTTGCCGTGGCGGCCGGGGTTGATCGTGTCCGCGAAGAGGTGCGTGCCGGGCAGTCCCAGGGCCAGCGCCATGAGCGCGGGCTCGAAGTCCGCGTCCAGGCCGCCGGGGGAGAGGGAAGCGACGGCGCGCAGGGAGTGGCCGGTCGGCTGCATGTTCCGGGCGTGAACCGTGAGGGCGTTCTCCTGCACGGCCACCGGCACGCCGAGCCAGCGCAGAGCGGCCACGACGGGCGCGACGTCCTCGCCGCGTACGCCTTCGATGCGGCCGTGGCCGCCCGTGGCCGCGAGTGCGCAGGCGAGTGTGCCTGCCTCGATCTTGTCGCCGGGAACGGCCCAGGTGATGGAGCCCTCCGCGGAGGCCGCAGTCGGCGGCGTGAGAGCGATCAGGCGCTCGGTGGCCTGAGCGCCCCACCCTGCAGATCGCACGGCGCGCAGCACGCTGGTGACCTCCGGAGACAGGTTCGGGAGACCTAGCCGTAACGGTCGGCCCGCGACCACGGCTCGCAGGATCGCGGCGACCGTCGCGCCGCGCGAGCGGAAGGGCAGCATCACCGAGACGGAGTCGGTACGGGCGCTCCCGGCCACCACGCTGTAGCCGCGGGCGTCCACCGCGTACCTGTCGCCGAACGCCTCGTACATCCGGAAGTGCTGCTCCATCCCACGGTCCCCGATCCGGCACCCGCCCGGCCACGGCAGAACGGCCCTTCCGTGGGTGGCGAGCAGTGCGGGCACCAGGTAGTACGAGGCGCGGATGCGGCCTGCGGTCTCGAACAGCTCCGGGGCGATGGTTCCGATGCCGCCGCCCATGAACAGGACCGTGCTCGGGTCGCCGACCGTGCGAGCCAGCCGGTGCCCGGCCTGCTGCACCAGCGTGAGCATGGCCTGCACGTCGGCGCTGGTGGGGACGTTGCTGAGCTGTACCGGCAGGCGCAGGGCCGCAGCCGCCGCGAGGAGCGGCAGAGCGGCGTTCTTGGAGCCGTCGACGGTCACGGCCCCGGCGAGCGGCGGGCCGGGACGGATCGCGATCACCTCGGCCGTGGTGGCGGGGATCTGGGTGAGGGGCATGGTCATCTCCTTGGAAGCAGGGCGTGTACGGCCGTGTCGGGACATGCGGGCGGTGTGGGCACCGTGATCTCGGCCCAGCACCGCTTCCCGGAAGCGGTGGCCTCGACGTCGTGGCGGGCGGCCAGTGCCGCGACGATGGGCAGGCCGCGTCCGTTCTCGTCATCCGCACCGGGCAGGCCGGCCTTCGGAAGTACGGGACTGGAGTCGCAGACCTCGATGCGCACCCGGCCGTCGTTCAGCTCCGCGGCCACCGAGATGGGGCCGTATCCGGCATGACGCACGGCGTTGGTCAGCAGCTCGCTGGTCACCAGCGCCACGTCTTCCAGCACCTCGTCGGCGCCATCCAGCCGCCAGTCACGAACCCCTGCGACGACCCGGTGTCTGGAGTCGGTGACGGCGTACGGCGTGCCGGCTACGGAAAAGCTGAAGCGAAGCGGTTCCACAGGAGTGCCTCCCGGTCGAGTGCGGCCTGACCAGAGAACCGTCCGGGGCGGTGAGCGGGATTGCCCGGCTGCCCGCTCCGCATGGCTTATGCAGAAGCTGCATGACCGCCAAGTGCGCGGTGACTTACGCTCGGTTGAGAAGGCAGGATCGGGCGCGGCGAAAGGGGCCGTGGCACAGATGACCGATGCGCACGACGAGGCGAGACGGCTCGGCGAGGTGCTCCGCCGAGCGCGCGTGCTCGCCAAGCGGTCCCAGACGGACGTTGCTGCCGCGCTCGGCTATCACCAGTCGAAGGTGAGCCGACTTGAACAGGGGAAGGGCACCGAGGACTCCCAGGTATTGCGTTCCATCGCACGGGAGTTGGGTATCCCCTTATCCTCCGTCGGCCTGGCCGACGTTCCCGATGCCAGCGACTCCCACGCCGAGACAGATGACATGCATCGCCGTACGTTCCTTGCCACCAGCTTGGCCACGCTCGCGTCGCCGCCTTCCCCGTCCCACGGCTACGGTGCCCTTGTGCACGCGCTCCTCCCCGGACCGTTCCCTCCGGCAGGGGACGAGGAGCAAGACCTTTCCCACCTCGGGAAGCGCGTCTCGGACGTGCGTCGGCTTCTCTACGCCTGCGACTACACAGACCTGGAGCGGACCCTCCCCGCGTTGATCGCGGATCTTCGTCACGCTGCGACTGGTTCGGACGAGGCGACGGCTCTGCTGGCCACTGCCTACCAGACCTCCGCCAGCCTGCTGCTCAAACTCGGCGACCAGGGCAACGCGTGGCTGGCGGTGGGCCGCGCTATGGCCGAGGCGGAACGCAGCGGTGACCCGGTCGTCCTGGCTTCCAGCGTTCGCGTCCACGCACACCTACTCGCCCGCGAGAAGCACACGTCCCAGGCCATCACGCTGGTCCGGCACACTGCCGACCAACTCACCGGCGCCTACGACCAGCGCTCCCCGCGCTACCTGGCCGCGCTCGGCCTGCTTCTGCTGCGTGGTGTCACCGCCGCGAGCAGCGCGGGCGACCGCTCGGCCACCCGTGACTTCCTCACGGAGGCCAAGGAGGTCTCTCGTTTCGTCACCCTTGACCACTCCGACGCCTGGGCCAACTTCAGCCCGACGAACGTCAGCCTCCACGGGGTGAGCGCCGCGGTGGCCTTCGGTGACGCCGGGCTCGCTCTGGAGGCCGCGCGCCCGCTCATGCGACGGCACATTCCCGCCCCCGAGCGACGGGCTGCTCTCTGGGTCGAGACGGCCCGCGCGTACAGCCAGCAGGGCCGGCTCGACCAGGGCTACCAGGCGCTTCGCATCGCCGAGAGCTGCGCGGCCCAGGACGTCCGCCGGCCGGCCATCCGGGAGCTGGTCGCGGACATGGCCGCCCGCGACCGTCGCCGTACGCTGCCCGAACTGCACTTGTTCAGCCGTCGACTGGGAGTACCCGCGTGAGTGAGCAGCCCGACCAGCAGGCCAAGAAGCCCTTTCTCTACATTGTCGTGTGCGGGTCGGGCATCGCTGATGGTGTCGGCCGGCTGATCGGTGCGGCCCAGGAAGCCGGTTGGGGCGTAGGCGTCGTCGCCACCCCGCAGGGCCTGAGCTTCATCGACGCGGAAGCGGTCGAGGCGCAGACCGGGTACCCGATTCGCTCGGCATGGCGCTCCCCCAGCGCTCCCCAGCCACTCCCGGCCCCGGACGCGATCGCCGTCGTCCCGGCGACGTTCAACACGATCAACAAGTGGGCGGCCGGCATCTCCGACACCCTGGCGCTCGGCATCCTCTGCGAGTCGTACGGCCTCGGTACCCCGACTGCTGCCCTGCCGTACGTGAACTCGGCCCAGGCCGCCCACCCCGCGTACGCCGAGAGCCTGCGGAAGCTGCGCGCGATGGGCATCCTCATCGGCTCCTACGAGCCCCACCGGCCCAAGGCCGGTGGCGGCGCGGACCGCTTCAACTGGGAGGAAGCACTCGACCTGCTCACCCCTGCAGTGGCTGCCAAGCAGTGATCGCTGCTGTCGGCACAGCAAATAAGCCATAGGTTGACGGCGTGGGCTCCAGGTCCAAGGAGGCCCGCGCGCCGACGGTCTGGAGCGGTGACTTCGCAAGCAGGAAGCTCACCTGCCCGGCACCAACTCCAGGAGCCGACCCACACGATGCCAACCGCCGACAAGGATTGCAGCCAACACGGCGCAGCCCAGGATGAGTGCCGGACGCAGGTCGTCGTTCACTCCTAGCTTGGGCAGAGCAGCGGAGGCCGCCACGGCAGAGGCCATGGCGGCAATGAGGGCCACAGCCACGTGGATTGACTCCCGGACTGTTGTGCGTGCAGCGGAAACGGGTTCGATGTTCACCAGTGACTCCGCTGGCAGCATGGACCCAATGCGGCCCTCCGCACACCGTTCGCCGATCTCCGCCAGCATGGCACCCAGACGGGGCAGCGCCATCTCTGGCTGGACGTCCATCCGTAGAGACTCAGCACGGAGCGCGCCCGCGACCTGCGATGCATGCGTACGTGCTGCCGGCCTCCTGGCGGAACGGCGGGGCATGGTGCCGGTGTGTCGATAGGCGCGCAGGATGGCGCCTTCGGTCGCGCGGAGGCCAAGGTCGAGCTCTCGAAGCTGTGCCGCGCGTTGTCCGGGCTGCTGTCTGTATGCCTTGGCACAGAGGTTTAGCGTTTCCACGGCCTGGATGGTCGCCCGGTGCCGCAAGACCGCGCCTCGTGCTGGGCGTCGCTTGATTAGCCACCAGAGCGGGGGGAACAGTGCTGCCAACATAGTGATCATGACGATCAGGGCGTCCCACCCCTGCGATGGCTGATTTGCAGCTTCGGGGCGCAGAACCCATAGGAAGTGCGTCGCAGCCCGTGAGATTGACTCGATGCCGAGTGCCGAGGCTAGGTCGTGGACGACTTCCGCGGAGAACTTGATCAGCCTCACGCCGAGCCAAAGGGCGAGGAGCGTGAGGGCTATGGAACCGTACGAGGCTGTTTCGAGCGTTGGCCGAGTGTCCCGCAGCGCCCGTCGGGTGTGTGGAAGCCTCCGCTCCGCCACTTCCAGTGCTTGGAGTGACGAGGCGAGGCTGCGGAGACGGGTGCCGATAACGCGCTGGTTGACGCGGAGGCGCCAGGATTCAAGCCGTAACCGGGTCTGTGCAACACGCGGGAATAACTGCTGGGCGGTCGTGCGGGCCAGGCTCAAGGCATCCCCTACATCGGTGTGGATAAGTAGATGGTGCCGGGAACAGACCAGTGGTTGTGCCGTCTCACCTAAATGAACTCGGGTGGGATGGGTGTTTGGATGGACCGGAGTGTCGTCGGCCCCGGAGTTCTCCGCGTAGTGCGCTGCGCACGCTTAACCCGCTGGGTTTCCGGGCTGGCGGTGCAGGGCTGGGTCCCTCAACCCTGGAGGTCGCTGTGTTCACTCAGTGAACCAGCGACCGTTCTCCGAGTGAACACGACCGCCGTTCACTGAATGAACGGGATGCGCCTTGTTCCGTCTCGGAACAAGCTGGCTGATCAACGCCGTCGCTTGTGTGGCGGCTGTTGCTGCGAGGCGGCCGGTGTGGCTGCGGCCGGACGGCTCGTGACGGTGGGGACCCGGGTGGTGCTGCGGGCCATGGCTGCCTGGGCGCGGAGCCCAGGTGTGTGGCGTTGGCCGAGGCGGTGAACGCGCCAGGTCAGGGTGCGGGCGGGGTTGCGGGAGTCGTCGAGGGCACGTTGGCCGAGGGCCCGGTCGAGCACGATGGTCGGGTTGTGGCCAGCTGCTTCCGCGTCGGCGAGCACCGTAGCGAGGGCGTCCCAGGCGGGGTCCTGGAGGATGAGTTCGGCGTGATCGGGGGCGACCTGCCGGAGGTGGCGGGCGTAACGCTGTTGAGTCTGGTCGCTGGGGGCGCGGCGAGCAAGATCATCCAGAACCGGGACGGCGACGCGGGCGTACGCGGTCTGGAGCTGGACGAGGGCCTGCTGGGCAGCTGCCTCCTGCTGGCTGTGCTGGTGCGTGCGGTGCCAGTGCCTCGCGAACGCCACCGCGATCAGGGCGGCGTCCAGCAGCATCACCAGCCCTGCCCCATCTCGTGCGGCGGCTGGAGTGCGCAGGATCGTCTGGATGCTGTTGCGCAGGACGCGGGCGCTGTCCAGGTCGGCAGCGATACGGGAGCGGGTGGCCCGCTCGAAGAGGGCGGCGGCCCGTTCGAGTTCGGTCCTCACCGTGGCCGGTGCGATGAGTGGCAGCAGGTCGAGGGCTCCGCCGAGGGCGACGAGCTGGCCTTGCGCGGTGTCGTCGCCGCTGTGGGTGAGGTGGTGAGGGATGCGTTCGGTGGCGGCGGCGGCCTGGTGCCAGTGGTCGGCCGGCCGGGCGGTGACCAGTTCGGGGCCGGTGTTGGTGATGCGGTGGCGGATCTTGGGCAGGGAGAGATCGCCTGCGAGGGTGGAGCCGGAGAACCAGACCGGCTCGCCGTGCTTGTTGAGGTCGCCGGGCAGGGAAACGCTGTAGCCGAGGATGTCGCCGGAGGGCCCGGTCTTGGGGCGCACGTTCACCCCGGTCACGTCCAACAGGGCGAAGAACTCCGCCTCGCTGGAGGCGGCGGACACCGCTTGCCGCACGCGCATGCGCAGGATCTCGCGGGTCGTGGTGTCCTGGCCCTGGCGCTTGGCCTTGAAGTGTTCCCTGCTGGTGGGGCGTTTGGCGGCGGTGCCGTCGCCGGCGTTGAGGCGGCGCAGGCCGAGGTCGGCTTCGATCTTGCGGGCTTCGCGTTGGACGGCGCGGATGTCGTGGTCGCGGCGGGGGCGGCGGCCGTCTTGGCGTACGAGGGTCGAGGCGATGTGAATGTGGTCGTCGGCGTGGCGGACAGCCACCCAGCGGCAGGCTTCCTCGTCACCTTCGGGAGCGATGCCGGCAGCTGCCACGATCCGTCGGGCGATGTCCGCCCACTGGTCGTCGCTCAGGATCGGATCCTCGGGCGCTGCCCGGACCGGGCAGTGCCACACCGTGGTGGTCGGCGCCCCGTCGCCGAGCATGTGCACGGGCTGATCGAGCTGCGCGGCGAGCTGGTCCTCGACGGTCTTCGGGGTGCGGTGGGGGCTACGGCCGGGGTCGGGGGCAAAGCCGTTCCAGGACGCCACAAGGTGAGGGTCCGTGTGCTCGTTGGCGCGGCCCGGTCCGTAGAGGTAGCCGATGAGGCGCCGTGTGGCGCGGTCGCCCTTACCCAAGATGATCTTTGGGATCATGGGCTCACCGTCCGTTGGTCACCTGGGCGACCGCCATGTCCACGTCGGCGATGGACGCCTCGATGTGGCGCAACAGCCGCCACACCATTTCCGCGTCGGGCCATGAGGCGTCCTGGTTGAGGTGGCGGGTGAGCTGGTTGAGGTTGTTGCCGATCTTGGCAAGCTGCCCGTTGGCTGCCATCAGCGCCTTGACCATGGCGCGGTAGTCGGCGACCGCGGTGGTCGGGTCGTCGGAGCGGGCAGCGGCGAGTGAGCTCTCGGCGACATAGCCGCCGACTGCCATACGGCTGAGGCGGGCGGCTGACACGAGGAGAGCGAACTCGTCATCGCTGTAGCGGGGGTGGGTCCGCTTCTCGCGCTGCGTGGGTTCGCGAAGGCGGCGGCGGGGTGTCGGAGACTGTGCGGCCACCTCCCGAGTCGGCTCCCCCGGGCCGGCAGCCTCCGGCGCCTTCGCGGCGACGGATGCCTCCGCCTCCCCTGGGGCGGAGGCCGGGTAAGGACTCCTTACCCGACAACTTGCTGCGCCTGTGGCCGGGGTGGACTGCATCTGCTGCTGAGATGTCGAAGGTTCGTGGTCGAGGTCGTGGATGTGCATGCGTGGCTCCTGCTGGGGTTGGTGAGGGGGCCCGCCTGTCCCGAGGCGGGCAGGGGAGAGGCGGGCCGGGCTGGTGGATGCGGGCAGTGACGGGGCTCAGCCGGTCTTGGGTGTGGCCTCGTCGCGTTCGGTCTGGAGGAGGTCCTTGACCTGGTCGAGGCGGCTCCGGGAGATGCTGAAGTTCTGGTCCCGGATCTCCCTTTCAACGTTGCGGCGCGAGACGCGGTCGGCTCGTCCGAGGGGAGCGGCGCGGCCGATTGCGAGGGCCTGTTCCAGGGAGATGCTCGATCCGTTGTTTTGTGGCTTCCCGGGGCGCGGTGTGGCGGCCTCTGTTGCCTTCTCCGCGACCGGTTTCGGCGTGTCCTCGGCAGTCGGTGCCTGTGCCGGGTTGCTGGGAGCTTGGTGCTCGGCGGAGTTGTGGCGGTTGCCGGGGTTGTGGCGGTCGGGGGTGGCGGGACGACGGGCCACGAGGAGATAGAAGTGAACGGCTCCGGCCAAGGCGAGTGGAGCGATGGCGGACATCACCCCGACGGTGACGTCGTCGAGGGCGAGCGTGGCGGTGCGGTCCTGCTGGTTGAGGCGGACGGCGTGCAGGACGTTGGCCCAGATGCTCGTGGCGGTGGCGACACCGACCAGCGCGGAGACGTACAGGCGGGCGGACAGAGGTGCTGTCCGCAGGACGAGCAGGGCGCCGATTCCGATGGCGATGAACCCGTCGATCACGAGGGGAAAGGCGTAGGTGAGCGCGCGGTGAATGTGGCTCGCGGCGGCCATCTGGCGCAGGGCGTCGTAGGAGAGCGCGAAGGCTGCCACGGCGAGCAGTGCCACGCCCGTGCGGATCGCGGCGGCCAGCGGCGGCGGGGCCGCGGACGAGGCTGCCGAAGCGGTGGGGGAGGACAAGGTGGTGCTCCAGGTACAAGGTGTGGCTGAGGTGGCTCTCTGGGGGTGGGAGACCCGTCGCAACTCGTCCCGTGCCTGTTCAGGTCTGGTACGGGTCGGGCGATGATGTCGAGTCGACTCGTCGTCGGCCCGCGACTCGTCACCGCGCTGACCTGCCCGGGGACGAGTCGCGACGGGTCGTGCCGGGTCAGGCGCCGGCCGTGGCTTCCGGCGCGGGCTCGGGGCAGTACCGCGCCCAGGAGTCGGCGAACTGCTGGCGGGCGAAGCCCTTTGCCTGGACGTTGCCGTGGAAGCGGCGGGTGGCCGAACTGATGCCGTACTCCTTGAGAAGGAGCTGCAAACCCCGTGGGGTCAGGCCGTTGGCCGTGTACTCCGGCCAGGGTGTCTCGTCGTCGCTGTTGAGGACATCGAGGAGACGGCCGGTACGGAGTGCCGGAGGGTTGCCTTCGGTGGCGAAGGCGCGGCGGACGTCGGCCAGGAGGCGGATGCTCAGGCTGCTGCGGTCCTGGTCCTGCTCGGCTTCCTGCTTCGCCATGATCTGGCATGCGGTACGGACGAGCTGAGGCCACCGGCCGCCCGCGAGGTCGGCGACGGAGACCAGCGGCTGCCAGGTGTCGGCGGCGCGGTCCTCGACCGGCATGGCCGGTGTCAGCTCCATCGCGTCCGCGTGGAGCGGGGCCAGCCAGGCGGCGAGGCGGTCGCGTACCTCGTGGAGGGGCGGGGTGTCGCGGAAGGTACGGAACTCCGCCACCTTCTCGCCCGGCCTGCGGCGGCGCATCCGGATGACGATCGACCGGTCCATGATCGTGTCGGGCAGGTCGCCGATGCCCGCGAGGGCCGCCATGGCGAAGGTCGGGAACTTCGCGACCTCGTGATTGGGCCCGGAGACCCGGAGGGTCGGGCGGTTGCGCTGGTGCCCCGCGTTGAGCAGGCCGCGCATCTCCTCGTTCTTCTCCGCGACCTTCGCGGACCCGAAGAGCGTGTCGGCCTCGTCGACCAGCAGGGTGGGCGGGGTGTCGGTGATCGACCGGAACACTGCGGCTGCCGAGGCGTTCACCGTGATCAGCGGATTGTGGACGCTCTCGGTGATCACGTCGAGCAGCCTCGACTTGCCGCATCGCTTGGCCGGACCCACGACAGCCAGGCGCGGAGCGTGCTGCCACGCGGTCTGGAGATGCGTCGCCGCGACCCACAGCGACACAGCCGTGAAGGCTTCCTCGCTCGGCAGAACGACGTAGCGGCGAATCTGCTCCCGCAGGTCCACCAGCACCGCCTCGCCCTCGGAAGCCGGGGCGGGATCGGGCTCGGCTGCGGGCGGCGCGGGCGTGGTGGGGCGGCCGGGCACGGCTACTGGAGGCCACGCGACTGCGTTGGTCGGAAGGGATGGCGTGCCCGAGGCGGGATCGTCCATACTGGACATGAAGCTCCTCTGCTTGCGGGCCAATGGGACGGCAATCCCGGCCTCGCAGGTCAGTCGTTCAGGGATGGGCGGCGTGAGGTTTGCGCTTTGAGCCCCTCGGTGTTGGTTCACCGGGGGGCTTTTTGTGCGTTGGGGCTGGTTGAAGGCATGCCTCAGCGGATCGGTGCGGTTCGCTGAGGTGTTCCACGGTACCACGGACTCTGCCGATCGCATAGCACTATGCGATCGGCAGAGTGGATGCTAATCTTGTTCCATGCCGCACAACCGGCGGCGCACGCAGTGAACGGGAGGAGGGACGATGGCGGATGACGAGGAACCCTCCGAGGGGGTTCTCCTCAGCAGCGAGAACAACGCCGCCGTGCGGGTCAAGCTCGAACGCGGGAAGCGCGGCTGGAGCACGACCACACTGTCGGAACGCTTGAACGAGGCCGGCTTCGACATGAACCCGTCCGCGGTCTGGCGCATCGAGAACCGCAAGCGTCGCATCAACCTCGACGAGGCCATCGGGTTCGCCGAAGTGTTCGGCGTCCCGCTCACCAACTTCGTCGGGCCGCCCAGTCTGGCGACCATGGGCCGGGCCATGGAGCTGATCGATAACGTCGTCGCGGCCTACAGAGCCTCCCACCGTGCCAACCACGAGGCCCGGAAGGCCCGGGACCAACTCGACGCCTACCTGGCCACGCACCCGGACATCCGCAACGAAGCCGACGTGATGGTCTCCAACGCCATCGCCGTCGAGATGGCGAAAGCCAACGAGGAGTACGGGCCCACCTTCGACGCCTAGATGGCCCGCTCCACCCGTCGCAGTGGGAACGCAAACCCCCACTGCGGCTGTACCGCCCATCCCATCCCTGAACGACACGAGGCCAGGCGCGGGGTTGCCGCCCCATCCGCCGGCCGGAACCGGAGCACTCACTTGCGCCCTTCGGCGATACCGCACGCCCCCGTTCAGCGCCCGCGACCGCAGGGGGAGGTGACCACCACCGACGCCCTCCTGACCGTGGAGCAGGCCGCCGACCGCCTCGGCACCGGCGTGCGCTTCATCCGGCGCCTCATTCAGGAGCGCCGCATTCGCTACGTCAAACTCGGCAAGCCCGTACGGATACCCGAGAGCGCCCTCGCCGCGTACATCGAGGAACGCACCGTTCCGACCATCAGCAACGCGCGCTCCCGCTTCGGGAAGGCTGTCTGATGGCGGCCCGCAAGCCGCAGCGGCGGCGTGAATTCGGCACCGTCCGTCAACTCCCCTCCGGGCGCTGGCAGGCGCGATACTGGGCTCCGGACGGGAGTCGACGCACCGCGCCGGAGACCTTCGAGACGCGAACCGACGCCCAGACCTGGCTCACGCTCACGCAGGCGGACATCGAGCGCAAGCACTGGGTGGACCCCGATGCCGGAGCGGTCGACTTCGAGACGTACGCGATGAAGTGGGTCAAGGAGCGTGGACTCTCCGCCACCACGGAGGAGTTGTACCGAAGGCTCCTGCGGCTGCACCTGCTGCCCGAGTTCGCCACGGTGAACCTGGATGCCATCACGCCGCCACGCGTGCGCACCTGGCGGGCCGAGCGGCTGGAGGCGACCGGCGCGACAACCGTCGCCAAGTCCTACCGCCTCCTCAAGGCCATCATGGAGACGGCGGCCGACGACGAGCTGATCCGCCGCAATCCGTGCCGGATCAGGGGCGCTGGCAGTGAGCGGGCCCGAGAACGGCCTACGGCCACCGTCGAACAGGTCGACGCGCTCGCCGACGCCATGGGGCCGAGGTGGCGGCTGATGGTCTACTTCGGTGCCTACGGGCCGATGCGACCGGAGGAGCAGGCCGCCCTTCGGCGGTCCGACGTCACCCTCGAACCGCTCGCGGTGAAGATCCGTGACGCCGCTCCCGAACTGACCACCGGCCGCCGCGTCGAAGGCGACACGAAGTCGGCCGCCGGAAGGCGAACCGTCTTCCTTCCAGCCTTCCTGTACGTCGAGGTGAAGCGCCACCTCGACTGGTACGCCCAGAAGGAATCCGGCGGACTCCTCTTCGTCGGGGAGAAGGGCGCCCCTTTCCGTCGGTCCACCTTCGGCCGCAAGTGGCGCAGGGCCCGCGCCCTGGTCGGCCTGGAGGAGGGCTTCCGCTTCTACGACCTCCGCCACACTGGCCACACCCTGTCCACCCAGTCGGGTGCCACGCTCAAGGACACGATGGTCCGCGCCGGACAGTCCTCGGAGAAGGCGGCGCTGATCTACCAGCACTCCGATGGGGAGCGGCAGCGGGAGGTGGCTGGTGGCATCGACGCCAGGGTGCGAGCTGCCCGCCAGAGGGCGGTCGCCCAGCCGGGGGCGCGCGAAACCTAAAGCCACGGACGGGGCGTGTGGCATCCGCTACATGCCCCGCAGCGGGCGTCCCAAGAAGTAGTCCACTGACTTGCGGTCAATGCCTGTGCCGCCCCGGAGGGCGGGGCCCATCGGGGATTTCCGCACCGAGCGCGGTCTCGACCAGCGCAGGTGGGCTGCCGTTGGCTTTCGCTTCTAGGGATCCGGGCCATCCAGCGGCTTTCCTGATCAGGCCGACGTCGATCGCCACGCGGGTGCTGAAGGTCCCACAGCACCGTGCGCCCCTCGTGCCCCCTTGAATACACGAGCTGGCTGAGATCACCTTTCCTTGGATGTTGTGACAGGGGAGTTGCGGTCGGTCGTGCCCGGCCCAGCCGGAGGGGGAGCAGTGGCGATTAAGTTGGTTTCCGTTTCGCCCGCGCAGGATGAGCTGATCAAAAGGGCGATTGCCCTGGGTGATCGCTATACCAGGACACTGGGGCTTCTCAAGCCCCCTGCCTACCGCAAAGCGGCGGAGGACGGCGGCCTTCTGGCCGCCGTTGAAGGCGTCGAGGTCATCGGCTACGCGCTGTTCGGACTGCCAAAGAGAAGCGCGCGAATTCGACTCGCGCACCTATGCGTAGCGGAAGAGCACCGCGGCCGAGGCATAGGCCGGCAGCTGGTGGAAGGCATCAGGGGAAGGTATCCGCAACGGCTCGGGATCAAGGCCAAGTGCCGACGTGACTACAACCTGAGTGGGATGTGGCGGAGTCTCGGCTTCGTACCGGACGGCGAGGTCCGAGGACGTGGCCGTGACGGCGAGATCTTGGACGGTTGGTGGCTGGACCTCGGCCATCCGGACCTGTTCACGGAGATGGAGAGCGACGCGCTCTTGGTGGTGACGGTTGACCATGGCGTATTCGCTGATCTGCGTGGTCTTACGGACTCAGCTGATGCAGAGGAGTCCCGCGCACTGGAAGCGGGCTGGATGGCGGACCTCATAGAGCTTGCCTACACACCTCAGCTGGTCCACCAGATCCGGGACCTCACGATCACGGCGGAGCGTCAACACCAGCAGGCGGCTCTGTCCGGCCTTCGCAAGCTCTCTCCAGCATCGGCGGCTGTAGATACACGAAGCCGTGAGTTGCTCCAAGCCGCAGCTCAGGCCGTCCCCGAACTGACCGTGGACTCTGGGGTTCGCCTTCGGCTGAGGTATGTGGCCGAAACCTCCTGCGCTGGCCTGCAAGTTCTCGCAACCCGAGACACTTTGCTGAACCGCCTGGCCGATGTGGCCTGGGAGGTTGCTCGCGTCCGTGTCGTCTCACCTTCCACTGTGACGCTGCACGTGGACGAGCTGCGGCAGGCCCAGATGTACCGTCCGGCCGACCTGATGGGGACCGAGTTCCGTTCCGGCGAGGTGGCACCAGGAGGGGAGGAGGAACTGGTCGCCTTCTTCAATCAGACAGGTGGCGACGACGGCTCTGCCTTTGCCGAGCGCCTGCGCGCCTTGGACCAGGGCACGGTCGCATGGCGTCGCGAGCTGCTCCGCGATGGCCAGGGACACCCTGTAGCCCTGTACGCGTGGGCGTTGGACGGACGGACCCTCGTTGTCCCCATACTCCGCACGGCCACTCATCCGCTGGAGGAGACACTGGCCCGCCAGCTTCTCTTCCTGCTCAAGCGTCTCGGTCGAGACAGCGGGGCCGAGATTGTTCGCGTCAGTGATCCGCATCCGTCGGAAGCAGCGAAGTCCGCAGCTGGCGACGATGGATTCTTTGAACGTAGAGGTGAACTCGCCGCTCTCGTTGTGGATGTCTGTGGCACGGCCGCAGAGGTAGGGACGGTGGCAGGCGGCCTTGCTCGCGAACTGGGTGTGGACACCGCCACACTCCAGCCCGGCATCCCAGCCGAGTTGGCCTCCGTGGTGGAGCGGGCGTGGTGGCCGGCGAAGGTGATCGACTCTGAGCTGCCGTCCTTCCTGGTCCCAATCAAGCCGCGCTGGTCGACCGAGCTCTTCAACGTCCCCGCCATGCTCATTCCGCGGAGTGAGAGCCTCGGCATCAGCAGAGAGCATGTGTACTACCGCTCTTCGGGGCGCCGCGGGGAGAGTGTCCCCGCTCGGCTGCTCTGGTACGTCAGCGAGGGCAGCTCGCCAAGCGAAGGCCAGATGGTGGTGGGCAGTTCGCGACTAGACGAGGTACTGATCGACACACCTGACACCCTCTTCTCGAAATTCGAACACCTGGGCGTATATGGTCAGGCGGAGGTCCGAGAGGCTGCTGACGCCTCCGGCCGCGCCATGGCGCTGCGGTTCTCAGATACCGAGATCTTCCCGAAGCCGGTGACGCTGCGACGATTGACCTCGCTGGCCAGGGGGCGAGGGATACCGTGGTCGCCCGGCTCGTTGATCTCGCTGTCCAAGATCAGCGGCGAGCTGTTCCAGGCTGTTTACCAAGAGGGGCACCGAACGACGTGAGCGATCCGGAACGCGCGATGCTGCTGTCCGTCCACCCGCGCTTCGCCAACGCGATTCTGGCGGGCAGCAAGACGGTGGAGGTCCGCCGCCAACGCGTTGCCGCGCCTCCCGGAACGCCAGTCCTGCTCTACGCGACCGCGCCCACCATGGCCCTGGTGGGCATGGCGCGTATCTCTTCGATTCATGTGGCCTCGCCCAAGGAGGTCTGGTCGGCGCATCGCGCCCAGACGGGAATCACCCGACGCGAGTACGACGTCTACATGGACGGGGCCGTCCAGGCGAGTGGGCTGACCTTGGAGGACCCCGTTTCCTTCGACGATCCGGTGCCGCTCAGCGCGCTGCGGGCGGCGGGAACTTTTCACCCGCCGCAGAGCTACCGCTATCTGAGCAGCGCTGACCTACTGCAGGTATCAGAGGCCGGCCCTGCCGTGGGGAGTGCGCTTCGCCGAGTACTGCCAGTTGCGGTTCACGTCTAAGAATCGTCTCAGCCGAGTGAAGCACCGCTCGACGACGTTCCGCCTTGCGGGCAGGCTTGTCGAATGCAGAGTGGCCAGCTTCCCCCGCTCACCCGGCGGGCCCGCTTGGTGATCTACTGCGCGCCCGTACGCGTAACCCTGACGCTGCCTACGCTCCGGGTGTTCCTCGTACGCAGGCGCCAAGAGAGCAAGGGGGACTTGCGGGGAGGCGGTACAGATCCGAGTAGCTCCCACAGCGGACGAGAACCGGTGGCCCACTGGGCGAGGAGATGGCAGTCCACGAGGTGGAGGCCCTGGGAGTCGGCGAACTCCAGAGCAGGCTTGGAGAAGCGGCCGTTGGTGAGCATGACCACGACGTCACCGCCGTGTACTTGGCGGCCTGTGCCGTTGAGGGCGAAAAGGTCGGGCGAGCCGACCGCTGATCCCCGCACGCCGTCTTTGCGATGCTTGCACTGGATCACCCAGCGGCGGCCGTGAGGATCGGTGGCCTTTACGTCAGCTCCCTGGTCGCCGCCCCTACCAACTTGCTGTGCGTCTCGACAGCCATCTCGGTACATCAAGTCTCTTACGGCGTATTCGAACTGGGTGTAGTGCAGGCCATCCAAATGCTCTGCCGAGTATCGGAGCTCCTGTGCTCGGATGGCATCTCGGCGGGCCTCTTTCCTATGCAGGTACACAGCGACGGTACCCATACCCGCTGCCACGATGACCGGAAGTGCGAAGACCCATGGGTGCTCGGCCACCCAAGACGCCACCGACGCGATGAGGCTGGACGTCACCGCACCGACCAGGCCGATCATCAGCAGAAAATGAAGATCGGATCCCTTCTGTTTGCGGGGGCGACTGCTCCGGCGACGCCGGACCGGACGGCGGATCATCGCCCACTCCCTGGGCTGGGAAGGACGATCGGACACGAGACAGTTGGTGTTGGCCGCACGGCAGACTTGTCCCATTCGGGCGGCTTGCTCATGTAGACCCCCGTCGGTTGCTGCTGTGATTGCTGCCGCGGTAACCGGAACTGCCTCGAATGCGTATCGGCGACTGCAGTGACGGTGCTGCCGTCGCCAAGAACGGACACCTCGGATGCGACCGCTCCCAGGATGGGAGTCTTCCGGCGGGCGCCGACTGGAAGATGGGCACGCCTCCTCACCAGGGTTCTGTCCGGCTTCACGTACTGCTCAATCACGGGCACGGCCGTATCCCATCCAGTTGAGCCATGTCTCCTTGCACGACGGCCCCATGAAAACACTCGACACTGACAATGCGTCACGCAACGATTGCCGTAAGTGTTTAATTTGCGCCACTGGCGGGCTGCCCAGGCGGTAGGTCTACAGGTGAGCCCGACCCGTCCTTGGTGGATGTGAACTTGTCGCCCCACGCTTATGTGTGTCGCGGATCACCCGGCGTGCGTCTCGTGCTTTGGGATGGGAGTGTGGGGAGTCGACCCACGTAGTGCGTCGCGCGCCCTCTGGGCTGCGCACCCGCGCAAGGTGGGGCACGCGGAGGGCACGTCACCCACCAAGTGGTCTAGACAACAAGAAAGGCCCCGGTCATTGACCTGGGCCTTCTTCGTGGAGCGGGTGACGAGAATCGAACTCGCGCTCTGAGCTTGGGAAGCTCATGTTCTACCATTAAACTACACCCGCAATGCGCGCCGATGATCGGCTGTGCATGCTCGCACACTGTACCTCATGGCAGGGCCCCGACGAATCCGTCGCGGGTCCTTTCGGTGTTTCGGGGGGCTTGTCGGGGTGTGGGGTGGGTGGGGCGGGGGCGTGGGGTTGACGGGTGTGCGGTGGGCGGGAGTTGGGGCGTAGGTTGGAGCGGAGCGGCGTGTGGAGTGGGTCCTGTTCATCCCCTAATGTGTGGCTTTCTCGTTCGAGGCCAGCTGGTTGGGGAAGGGACTTGATGGAGTCGTTGAAGGCAGTGGAGTCGCTCAAGGTTGCGGAGTCGGTGGAGCGCACGGTCGTCCGTTGCGCGGAGGGGCACGTGTTCGCCACGTCGACGTTCCCGATGCAGCAGCTCGGGTCGGACCGGATCGGTCCCGGGCGGCTGATCCGGTGCCCGCGGTGCGCGCGGCTGCGCAGCTCGGTTCCGGTGGTGCCGGCGAAGCGGTAGCCCGCAAGGCGTACCGGTCCCCGGGAGCGCCAGCCGGCAAAAGCGGTAGCCGGTGAGGCGGTACCCGGGGGTACCCGGGAAGGGATCCGGGAAGAGACCCGGGGCGGGCGGGGGCTGTCGTCGGTGGTGGGGGCAGGCGCGCGGGTGTGGTCCGGTTGGGGCGGGCTCGCGCGTTCTGCGTATCCTCGGATCGTGCTTCTCTCTGACAAAGACCTCCGGAACGAGATCGACAGCGGGCGGGTCGTCATCGACCCGTTCGATCCGTCGATGGTTCAGCCTTCGAGCATCGATGTGCGGCTGGACCGCTACTTCCGGGTGTTCGAGAACCACCGCTACCCCCACATCGACCCCGCGGTCGAGCAGCCCGACCTGACCCGGACGGTCGAGCCGGAGGGGGACGAGCCGTTCATCCTGCACCCCGGTGAGTTCGTGCTCGCGTCGACGTACGAGGTCATCACGCTGCCGGACGACCTGGCCTCGCGGCTGGAGGGCAAGAGCTCGCTCGGGCGGCTCGGGCTCGTGACGCACTCCACGGCCGGGTTCATCGACCCCGGGTTCTCGGGGCACGTGACGCTGGAGCTGTCGAACCTGGCGACGCTGCCGATAAAGCTGTGGCCGGGGATGAAGATCGGGCAGTTGTGCATGTTCCGGCTGACCTCGCCGTCGGAGTTCCCCTACGGTTCGGAGCGGTACGGCTCCCGTTACCAGGGGCAGCGGGGCCCGACGGCCTCGCGTTCGTACCTGAACTTCCACCGGACCCAGGTCTGACAGGTCTGACAGGTCTGACACGAAGGACGCCGAGATGACGGGCATGGCAGCCGCGGAGGACCGGGAGAACCTGACCTACGAGGGATTCGGGCTCGCCGTGCGCGAGCTCGCCCAGGCGGTCGCCGACGACGGGTTCGAGCCCGACGTGGTGCTGAGCATCGCGCGGGGCGGCGTGTTCGTGGCCGGTGGTCTGGCGTACGCGCTGGACTGCAAGAACATCCACCTGGTGAACGTGGAGTTCTACACCGGCGTGGGCACCACCCTGGAGATGCCGGTCATGCTGGCGCCGGTCCCGAACGTCGTGGACTTCACGCGCAAGAAGGTCCTGATCGCCGACGACGTCGCCGACACCGGCAAAACGCTGAAGCTGGTCCGCGACTTCTGCCTGGACCACGTCGCCGAGGTCCGCAGCGCGGTGATCTACGAGAAGCCGCAGTCACTCGTGAAGTGCGAGTACGTGTGGAAGAAGACCGACCGCTGGATCAACTTCCCGTGGAGCGTCGAGAAGCCCGTCGTGCGGCGCACGGGGCAGGTTCTCGACTCCTGAAGAGCCGCCACGCGTGACGAAGGGCCCGGACCGTTTCCCCCCGTCCGGGCCCTTCGTCGTACGAGGTCGTACGAAGTCGTACGCGGCGCCGGGCCGCTCAGATCGTGCCGAGCTTGAGGATGGAGAGCAGGCCGATCAGCTGGATCGCCGAGGCGCCCAGGGCCTTGGGCCACGGCAGGTCGTGGGACTTGCTCACCATCGAGGTGAAGAGCGCTCCGGCGGCCAGCAGGGTGATCCAGCCGACGATCTGGACGAACGAGTTCTCGCCGCCCAGGAAGAGGGCGAAGAGCAGCCGGGGGGCGTCGGTGATCGACATGATCAGCATGGAGAGGCCCACGGTGGGCTGCCATGCTCCGTCGCCGCCGAGCTGGCGGGCCAGAGTGTGGGTCACCGCGCCGAGGACCAGGCCGCCGACGACGAAACCGAGTCCGGTGAAGAGGACGTACGGGACGGCCGTGGAGATGGTGGCGTTGATGGCCTCTTCGCGGGCCTGGTCGAAGCCGAACAGCGCCAGCAGCCCGTAGACGAACGTGACGATCAGGGCGGGGCCCCAGACGGGGTAGTCCCGCATCTGCCAGAACGTCGCGCCCGGCCGCAGCACGATGCCCGACAGCAGGTCCTTCCAGCCCAGGCGCGGTCCGGCCGGCTGGGCCGGGGCGTCGCCCGCCTGGTAGGTGCCGCCGGCGGTGTACGGGTCCTCGCCGACGCTGAATGCCTGCGTGTGCCCCGGGTTGTTCGCGTACGGGTCGTGGCGCGGCGCCTCCTGGTACGGGTCGCCGAAGTACTCCGGCTCACCGTGCCCGCCGGGCTGCTGCTGCCCGCCCGGCTGCTGCGGTCCGCGTCCCTCGTTGCCGCGGGGCGCTCTGGTGTAGCCGCCGCCGTTGCCGTACGGGTCCGCGCGGGGCGTGCCGTACTGCGGCGGGGCGGGGGTGCCGCCTGCCTGCGGCCACTGCTGAGCGCCGTACGGGGGCTGTGGTGCCTGCCCTCCGTACGGCTGCCGCTGCTGCGGTTGCCGCGCTTGCTGCGGTTGTTGCGGGGTGCGGTTGTCCCGGCCGCGTCCGATCCTGAATCCAGCCACGTGATCGAACGTACCTGGTCCCCGGGCCGCCGGGTGCGGGAGCGGGGGGACCGGGACGGCTTTGCGGCTGAGCTGTGACATCCCGTACGGGTATACGGGCCGTCCCCGTACGGGTGAATTCCGGGTGCCGGTGCGTGAGGTGTGTGAAGTACCTGAGGTGGCAGAGGTGTGGGAAGTGCCTGAGGTGCGTGCGGTACGCGAGAAGCGGCCGGTCCTGCCCCCGAGGCAGGTCCGACCGCTTCTCGCTGTGCGGGTGGTGGTGCGTTACGCGGCCGGTTCCGGCTCGGGCTCCGGCTGGGGCTCGGGCTCCGGCTCGACGGGCTTCTTCACGGACTCCAGCAGGAGCTGGGAGACGTCTACGACCTGGATCGACTCCTTGGCCTTGCCGTCGTTCTTCTTGCCGTTGACCGAGTCGGTCAGCATGACGAGGCAGAACGGGCAGGCGGTGGAGACGATGTCCGGGTTGAGGGAGAGGGCCTCGTCGACACGCTCGTTGTTGATGCGCTTGCCGATCCGCTCCTCCATCCACATCCGCGCGCCGCCGGCGCCGCAGCAGAAGCCGCGCTCCTTGTGGCGGTGCATCTCCTCGTTCCGCAGGCCCGGAACGCTTCGGATGATCTCGCGCGGCGGTGTGTAGACCTTGTTGTGACGGCCCAGGTAGCAGGGGTCGTGGTAGGTGATCAGGCCCTCGACCGGGGTCACCGGGACGAGCTTGCCCTCGTCCACCAGGTGCTGGAGCAGCTGGGTGTGGTGGATGACCTCGTACTCGCCGCCGAGCTGCGGGTACTCGTTGGCGATGGTGTTGAAGCAGTGCGGGCAGGTGGCGACGATCTTCTTCGTCGCCTTCGCCTTCTTGGTCGAGTCGTCGTCGTCGTCCTCGCCGAACGCCATGTTCAGCATCGCGACGTTCTCCTGGCCGAGCTGCTGGAAGAGCGGCTCGTTGCCCAGGCGGCGGGCGGAGTCACCGGTGCACTTCTCGTCGCCGCCCATGATCGCGAACTTGACGCCCGCGATGTGGAGCAGCTCGGCGAAGGCCTTGGTGGTCTTCTTCGCCCGGTCCTCCAGGGCGCCGGCGCAGCCGACCCAGTAGAGGTAGTCGACCTCGGTGAGGTCCTCGACGTCCTTGCCGACGATCGGGACCTCGAAGTCGACCTCCTTGGTCCACTCGACGCGCTGCTTCTTGGCGAGCCCCCAGGGGTTGCCCTTCTTCTCCAGGTTCTTGAGCATCGTGCCCGCCTCGGACGGGAACGCGGACTCGATCATCACCTGGTAGCGGCGCATGTCGACGATGTGGTCGATGTGCTCGATGTCGACCGGGCACTGCTCGACGCAGGCACCGCAGGTGGTGCAGGACCAGAGGACGTCCGGGTCGATGACGCCGTTCTCCTCGGCGGTGCCGATCAGCGGGCGCTCGGCCTCGGCGAGAGCGGCGGCCGGGACGTCCTTGAGCTGCTCCTCGGTCGCCTTCCCTTCCATGTCCTTGCCGCCGCCGGCCAGCAGGTACGGCGCCTTGGCGTGCGCGTGGTCGCGCAGGGACATGATCAGCAGCTTCGGGGAGAGCGGCTTGCCGGTGTTCCAGGCGGGGCACTGCGACTGGCAGCGGCCGCACTCGGTGCAGGTGGAGAAGTCGAGGATGCCCTTCCAGGAGAACTGCTCGACCTGGGAGACGCCGAAGACGTCGTCCTCGCCCGGGTCCTCGAAGTCGATCTCCTTGCCGCCGCTGGTCATCGGCTTGAGCTCGCCGAGCGCGACGGCTCCGTCCGCGTTCCGCTTGAACCAGATGTTCGGGAAGGCGAGGAAGCGGTGCCAGGCGACACCCATGTTGGTGTTCAGGCCGACGGTGATCGCCCAGCCCATGGTGACGCCGAGCTTGATCATCGCGGTGAGGTAGACGAGGTTCTGCAGCGTGCCCAGGCTCAGGCCCTTGAACGCGGCGACCAGCGGGTACGAGGCGAAGTACGCGGCCTCGTAGCCGTCCACGTGGTGCAGCGCGCCTTCCAGCCCGCGCAGGGTCATGATCGCGAGGCCGATGACGAGGATGACCGCCTCGACGAAGTACGCCTGGCCCATCTTGGAGCCCGCGAACCGGGACTTGCGGCCCGGACGGGTCGGCAGGTTCAGCTGGCGGATCGCGATGAGGACGAGGATGCCCACCGTCGTCGCGAGTGCGATGAACTCCGTGTACGCCTCGTACGGCAGCCAGCCGCCGAGGACCGGGAGCACCCAGTCGGCCTTGAACAGCTGTCCGTAGGCCGTGACGATGGTCAGACCCAGCGTCAGGAAGCCGACGGCGACGAACCAGTGCGCGACGCCGACGATGCCCCACCGGTTCATCCGGGTGTGGCCGACGAACTCCTTGGCCAGAGTGATCGTGCGGTTCTTGGGGTCGTCGGTGCGGCTGCCCGCGGGGACCGGCTGTCCGAGGCGGACGAACCGGTAGATCTGCGCGACGGCTCGGGAAATGAGCGCAACGCCGACCACGGTCAGCACCAGCGACACGATGATCGCGGCGAGTTGCATGTAAGGGCTCCTCGGGCCTGCGAGGGTGGGATTTTGACACTACTAAGCAGTAACTTAATCAGTCTGTGCTGACCCTATCCACTTATTCCAGCGGGCTGTAGCCGGGTAGCCGGTGATCTGTGTCGCTCAGGCTGCCCTTGGCCCGCCGGGCCGTTCCGCGGAGGGTCGCGCGCACAGGAGTGTGCACGGATTCGGCCAGAATTGCCAGGTCGAGCCCGATTCGCTGGGATTGGGTCCGGCTCAGCGCCAGGGCCTGGGCGTAGTGCAGATCGAGCAGCGCCGTCTCGTTCCAGGGCATCCGGGAGCGGGCGCGCACCTGCGCCAGCCCGGTCAGCCCGGGGCGCAGCTCCAGCCGCCAGTGGCGCGGCCCGCCGTCCAGGAGTCGGGGGTCGTCCGGCGCGAGCGGGGCCGGGCCGACCAGTGACAGCTCCCCGCGGACGACGTGCACCAGCCGGGAGAGAACGTCGAGGCGGAGCCGTCGGGTACGCAGCGACCGCAGGACGAAGGTGCGCCCGCCGAGGCCGGCCCGGGTGCTCCGGTCGACCACGGCGTCGGGGCCGTGCCGTACGGCGAGGGCGAGTGCGGCGGCCAGCAGTACGGGAGCCGCCAGCAGCAGCAGGGCCGAGCCGAGGGTCACGTCCAGCAGTCGTTTGGCCCCGCCGTCGAGGGGCAGGGGCGGTGCCGGTGGTCGTACGGGGAGCCGCGCCGGTGCCCGTACCCCGCCGGGCGGCGGTACGGGCCTTCCGTGCGGTGAGGGTTTCAGGGGCCGGACCGGCCGGGCCGCCTGGAGGGACTGCCACCATGCGCCGCCGCTCTGTCTGTAGCGCCGCTGCCTCGCGTTCCGCATCGCGCCCGCCCGGGTTTCGGAGTTCGGTGGGATCCGGGCCGGTGCGTTTTGACCGGCTCTCGGCATTTTGTGACAGAACGATCCCACGGTGCGATGGTGGGACGGGGGGAGTGGCGCGCGCCGTTTCCCGCGTGTCTCGCCCGGGGTGTGCCAGGCGCCGCGCCAGAGCTTCTCGGAGCCGCGCCCGGGGTCGGGGGCGGGCGGGACCGTGTGGCGGGTGGGGTGTGCGAGGTGGTCGACCGGTGGCCCGGAATGCTGAACACCGCTCTGAGCTGCGCATTCATTACCTGGCGCCTGGGATCGGCACCTAAGTTGAGCCTGCATGACTCAGGTCTGTTGACTCTTCGGCGGGTGTCGTGCATCCTTGAGTCAGATCCGCTCAAGTAGTTCTTCAGGAGGAATCGAAATGGCACGTGCGGTCGGCATCGACCTGGGCACGACTAACTCCGTCGTCAGCGTTCTCGAAGGCGGCGAGCCCACCGTCATCACCAACGCCGAAGGCGCCAGGACCACGCCGTCCGTCGTCGCCTTCGCGAAGAACGGCGAGGTGCTCGTCGGCGAGGTGGCCAAGCGTCAGGCCGTCACCAACGTCGACAGGACCATCCGCTCCGTCAAGCGCCACATGGGCACTGACTGGAAGATCGACCTCGACGGCAAGTCCTTCAACCCGCAGCAGATGAGCGCCTTCATCCTGCAGAAGCTGAAGCGCGACGCCGAGGCGTACCTGGGCGAGAAGGTGACCGACGCGGTCATCACCGTCCCGGCGTACTTCAACGACTCCGAGCGTCAGGCGACGAAGGAGGCCGGTGAGATCGCGGGCCTCAACGTCCTGCGCATCGTCAACGAGCCGACCGCCGCCGCGCTGGCGTACGGCCTCGACAAGGACGACCAGACGATCCTCGTCTTCGACCTCGGTGGCGGCACCTTCGACGTGTCGCTCCTGGAGATCGGTGACGGCGTCGTCGAGGTGAAGGCCACCAACGGTGACAACCACCTCGGTGGTGACGACTGGGACCAGCGCGTCGTCGACCACCTGGTGAAGCAGTTCGCCAACGGCCACGGTGTGGACCTGTCCAAGGACAAGATGGCTCTCCAGCGTCTCCGCGAGGCCGCGGAGAAGGCGAAGATCGAGCTCTCGTCCTCGACCGAGACCACGATCAACCTGCCCTACATCACGGCGTCCGCCGAGGGCCCGCTGCACCTGGACGAGAAGCTCACGCGCTCCCAGTTCCAGCAGCTGACCGCCGACCTGCTGGACCGGTGCAAGAGCCCGTTCCACAACGTCATCAAGGACGCGGGCATCGCGCTCTCCGAGATCGACCACGTCGTTCTCGTCGGTGGCTCGACCCGTATGCCGGCCGTCGCCGAGCTCGTCAAGGAGCTGACCGGTGGCCAGGACGCCAACAAGGGCGTGAACCCGGACGAGGTCGTCGCCATCGGCGCCTCGCTCCAGGCCGGTGTCCTGAAGGGTGAGGTCAAGGACGTCCTGCTCCTCGACGTCACCCCGCTGTCCCTCGGTATCGAGACCAAGGGCGGCATCATGACCAAGCTCATCGAGCGGAACACGACGATCCCGACCAAGCGGTCCGAGATCTTCACCACCGCCGAGGACAACCAGCCCTCCGTGCAGATCCAGGTGTACCAGGGCGAGCGCGAGATCGCGGCGTACAACAAGAAGCTCGGGATGTTCGAGCTGACGGGCCTGCCGCCGGCCCCGCGCGGCGTGCCGCAGATCGAGGTCACCTTCGACATCGACGCCAACGGCATCATGCACGTCGGAGCCAAGGACCTCGGCACCGGCAAGGAGCAGAAGATGACCGTCACCGGTGGCTCCTCGCTGCCGAAGGACGAGGTCAACCGGATGCGCGAAGAGGCCGAGCAGTACGCCGACGAGGACCACCGTCGCCGTGAGGCCGCCGAGACGCGCAATCAGGGCGAGCAGCTCGTCTACCAGACGGAGAAGTTCCTCAAGGACAACGAGGACAAGGTCCCCGGCGACGTCAAGACGGAGGTGGAGACCGCGCTCGGCGAGCTGAAGGAGAAGCTCAAGGGCGAGGACACCGCCGAGATCCGTACGGCCACCGAGAAGGTCGCGGCCGTCTCCCAGAAGCTGGGCCAGGCGATGTACGCCAACGCCCAGGCCGATGGTGCGGCCGCCGGTGAGCCCGGTGCCGAGCAGGCCCGTCCGGCCGACGACGACGTCGTCGACGCCGAGATCGTGGACGACGAGAAGGACAGCAAGGGCGGTGCGGTGTGACGGAGGAGACCCCGGACTTCGAAGAGAAGCCCGACGTCCCTTCCGGCGCCACCTCCGACGACGCCGAGCCGAAGGCCGCCTCCGAGGAGGCGGCCCCGGCCGGGGACGCTGACCAGACCGCAGGTCTGACCGCACAGCTGGACCAGGTACGCACGGCGCTCTCCGAGCGCACCGCGGACCTCCAGCGGCTGCAGGCCGAGTACCAGAACTACCGTCGCCGCGTCGAGCGGGACCGGGTCACGGTCAAGGAGATCGCCTCGGCGAACCTCCTGACCGAGCTCCTCCCCGTCCTCGACGACGTCGGCCGGGCCCGCGAGCACGGCGAGCTCGTCGGCGGCTTCAAGTCGGTGGCCGACTCCCTGGAGTCGATCGTCACCAAGCTGGGTCTCCAGCAGTTCGGCGAGGAGGGCGAGCCCTTCGACCCGACGATCCACGAAGCCCTGATGCACAGCTACGCGCCGGACGTCACGGAGACGACCTGCGTGGCGATCCTGCAGCCGGGGTACCGCTTCGGCGAGCGCACCATCCGCCCCGCGCGGGTCGCCGTCGCGGAGCCGCAGCCGGGCGCCACGCCCGCGGCGGCCAAGGAAGAGAAGGCAGACGACGAGGAGAGCGGTGGAGGTGTACAACAGGGCCACCTCCGAGAGCGGCCGCTGTCTGCACAACGAGCTGTACTGGCGCGGCGCCGACTGGTGGGGCGCCGGACCCGGCGCGCACAGCCACGTCGGCGGCGTGCGGTGGTGGAACGTCAAGCACCCCGGCGCGTATGCGGGGGCGCTGGCGGGCGGGGGGTCGCC
>NZ_JBHWZJ010000021.1:0-41189 GCF_042728415.1 Streptomyces sp. NPDC060198
TCCGGGGTGCGGGCGCCGCCCCGCCCCCCCTGGCCGCCTGGGCCGTCGCCCAGGCGGCCGTCCTGCACAGCCCCCGCGACCTGCGGATCGTCGTCCTCACCGACCGCGAGCACGCGGAGGCCTGGAACTGGGTGCGCTGGCTGCCGCACCTGCGCTCCACCCGCGCCGGCGCGGCCGTCGTCAGCCTCGGCAACGACCCGGAAAGCACCGCGCACCGGGTGAACGAGTTGATCGGCGAGATCCAGAACCGCTCGGACAACAACACCTCCGCCCTGAGCCGCTCGCTCCAGCGGGAACCCGACATCATGGTCGTCCTGGACGGTGCACGCAGGCTCCGCGACGTCCCGGGCGTGGTCCACCTGCTCACCGCCGGGCCCGCCGCCCGGGTGTTCAGCCTCTGCATCGACGAGCGTGAGCGGCTGCTGCCCGAGGAGTGCACGGCCGTCGTCACCACCACCGGCAACCGGCTGACCGTCCGTACCTCCGGCATGCCGGCCGTGGAGGACGTCCGGGCCGACCAGGTCGACGCGCAGTGGTGCGAGGAGGTGGGACGGGCCCTCGCCCCGCTGCGCGACGTCACCGTCGACAGCGACTCCGGACTGCCGGAAGACGTCCAGTTGCTGCCGCTGATCGGCCACGAGCCGCCGGACCCGGCCGCCTTCGTCCGGGAGTGGGCCCGCCGGCCCGCCACCAGCTCCTTCGTCGTGGGCTCCGGATACGACGGCCCGCTCACCATCGACCTGGTCCGCGACGGGCCGCACGGCCTGATCGGCGGCACCACCGGCTCCGGCAAGTCCGAGCTGCTCCAGACCATGATCGCCTCACTGGCCGCCGGCAACCGGCCCGACGAACTCGCCTTCGTCCTGGTCGACTACAAGGGCGGCAGCGCCTTCCGCGAATGCGACCGGCTGCCGCACACCCTCGGCATGATCACCGACCTGGACGGGCACCTGGTCCGCCGGGCCCTGGCCTCGCTCGACGCCGAGCTGCGGCGCCGGGAGATCCTGCTCAACGAGGTGGAGGCCAAGGACCACACCGAGTACCGGGCCAAGCGGTCCCGTGACCCGAGGCTCCCCGCACTGCCCCGACTGCTCATCATCATCGACGAGTTCGCCACCGTGGTGCGCGAACTTCCCGAGTTCGTACCCGGCTTGATCAGCCTCGCCCAACGCGGCCGTTCGCTGGGCCTGCACCTGGTCCTCGCCACCCAGCGGCCCGGCGGATCGGTGAGCAACGAGATCCGTGCCAACACCAACCTGCGGATCTCCCTGCGGGTCACCGACCGCTCCGAGAGCCAGGACATCATCGACGCCCCGGACGCCGCCGGCATCTCGGCGGACCATCCCGGCCGGGCCCTGGTCCGGCGCGGCTCGGCCGCCCCGGTGCCCTTCCAGACGGCCTACGTGGGCGCCGAGCGCGGAGGCGCCGCCCCCGACCCGGCGGCGGTCCCCGACCGTCCACTCCGGCCGATCCGGAGCTCCGAACTGACCTGGCAGCGCCTGGGCCGGCCCCCGGCCCTGCCCGAACACTCCGACGACGACCCCGAGGCGATGCCGGGACCCGCCCCGGAGGAGCTCCCCACCGACCTGAAGGCCCTGGTCGACACCCTGATCGAGGCCACCGGGCGGTTGGAGGACTTCACCCAGCAGCCCAGGCCCTGGCTGCCTCCCCTGGACGAGCGGATCGCCCTGGAGGAGCTGCCCGCGCCCCCGGAGCCCGCTGAGGGCGAGCTCCCGGCGGTCCCGTACGCGCTCCTCGACATCCCCTCACTCCAGCAGCGGCGCCTCGGCGCCATCCAGTGGTCGGCCTTCGGGCACCTCTACGTCATCGGCGCCCCGCGCTCCGGCCGCACCCAGGTGCTGCGCACCATCGCCGGATCCACCGCCCTGTGCATCGACAGCGGCGACCTGCACATGTACGCGATCGACGCGGCCGGCGGCGGCCTCGCGGCACTGGAGGCCCTGCCGCACTGCGGGGGCGTGGTCTCCCGCCACGACACCGAGCGGATGGAGCGGCTGATCAACCGCCTGGTCGCGGAGTTGACGATCCGTCAGCGTCTGCTGTCCCAGCACGACTGCGCGGGCATCAACGAACTGCGCGCCAAACTGTCCGCGGCCCGACGCCCCGCCCATCTGGTCCTCTTCATCGACGGCTGGGACGCGCTGAGCCAGCTCCTCGACGACTACGACGGCGGCCGGGTCTACTCCGACGTGGTGCGGTTGCTCCGCGAGGGCGTCGCGGCGGGCATCCACGTCATCGCCACCTCCGAACGCGTCCTGCTCGGGGGCCGTCTGGCCGCGCACAACGACAAGCGACTCGTGCTCCGGCAGACCGACCCCAGCGACTACAACGTCGTCGGCATGGGCCGGGACCGGGTCCCCGCCCACGTGGCACCGGGCCGAGGCTGGCACGCGCCGGGCGGGATCGAGGCGCAGATCGCGCTGCTGCCGACCATCTCGCCCGAGAGGCCCGACCAGGGTGACGCCCTGCGCGCCATCGGCAAGCAGGCCTGGGCGCGGGAGAGTGAGGTGCCCTCGCAGAAGCGGCCGTTCAAGATCGGCGAGATGCCCACGCTGATCGGCTTCCAGGAAGCCGTCGACCAGGTCCCCAAGGCCCAACTGCGCCCGCTCTGGGCGCTGATGGGCGTCGGCGGCGACGCGGTCGGCCCGATCGGCTACGACTTCCAGGAGGGCGGCGGCTCCTTCGTCGTCGCGGGACCGCCCCGGACCGGCCGCAGCACCGCGCTCGCCGCGATGTCCGTCTCCCTGCTGCTCGGCGGCACCCGGCTGATCGTGATCACCCCGCGCGAGTCACAGCTGCGCCGGCTCGCCGCGCACGACCTGGCCCACGTGTTCCGCGAGCCGGACCCCTCCAACGAGGCGCTCACCGAAGCCCTGAACGCCGTCGCGGGACAGCCGGTGGTCGTGGTCGTGGACGACGCGGACCTGCTGCTGGCAGCGGACGCCGACCGCACCCTGCGGCAGGTGGCCACGTCCGGTCGGGACCACATGCAGGGCCTGCTGCTGGCCGGTCTGCCGGAGTCGATGCACTCGCTGGGCTGGGTGGGTACGGCCCGCCGGGCCCGGCGCGGGCTGCTCCTCGGCCCCAAGAGCCCCGGCGAGGGCGACCTCATCGGGTCCCGCATCTCCGGCGACCAGATCCGTACACAGCTGGGGGCGGGACGCGGCTGGACGGCGGGCGAGAACGGCAGCGCCATCGCCGTGCAGGTGCCGCTGACGGTCCTGGACGCCTGAAAGCCCGGCACTCCTGACCGCGTCCGCCGCGTCGACCGCGAAGGGCCGGGCCGCCTGGCCCGGCCCTCCGCCGTACAGCTCACCCGGGGAGCGTCACTTCTGCGCGGCGGCCTCGGCCTGCGCCTTCTTGATCTCCTCGACGATCTGCGAGTCGGACTGTCCCATCGACTCGGCGATCTTCTTGAAGTTGTCCGCGTACGAGGCGATGTTGGCCGCGGAGGTCTTCATCTGCTTGCTGAACTCGTTGTAGGCGTCCCGCATGACGGGGCTCGCCTTCTCGAAGACCAGGCCGTTCTGGAGCAGACCGCTGACGGTGCCCTCCAGCGAGGTCAGCTCGTTCGATATGTCCGTGAGCTTGTTGCCCATGGTGGTACAGCCGTTGAAGATCTCGTCGTAGTCGAATACGACGTCGTCATTGCCGACAGGCATCCTGACAGCCCCTTCTGTTGAGTGTCCCTGCGTCGTACGAGGCGCCAGGCCGTGTCCGACCGTTCCCGCCGGGCGGGCGGCGCCCGGCACGGCACCTCGCGGCGTTGTCGGATTGCCTCCGCCTTGCGATGCACCGCGCCGGACACCGCTCGCTGATCCGACGAGAATGGTCAGACACGGCCCAGGGCCGGTCAGTTGCCGCTGCTGTTGACCTTTTCGGCGAGGTCGGCGTCCATGCCCTGGACCGACTCCTTGATCGCCTGGAACTGCTTGGCGTAGCCCTTGATGGACTCCGTCGCCTGCGTCAGGGCGGTGTTGAACTTCTCGTACTGCTGCTGGAGGGCGGGGCTGCTCTTCTCCAGGACGAGGAAGGTGGACAGCAGACTGTCCACCTCCTTCTTGGCCTCCGTCATCCGGGGCACCAGGGTGACGTCGACGCTGGTGTTGAGCATGCCGGCGACCCGGTCGATCTCGGAGTAGGAAAGGCGGATGTTGGCTACCACGAGTGGTTCTCCCTCTGTCGGGCGGAGCTTCGCTAGGTGCTGCGGGTCAGAATCGCGGGCAGAGCCGCGGTGCGCGTCAGGCGTAGGTGTACGAGTAGTCGTCCTCCTCCTCGACGACCTCCTCCCACTCGGCGGTGGGACCCGAGCGGGTGTACTGGGTGGTCTCGTCGTCCTGGACGACCTTCATCGTCCCGGAGCCGTCGTCGTTGATCACCACTGTCGAGGTGCTGGTCTTGCCGTCGCCGCCGGTGGTGGTCACCGTGTAGTCGCGGGTGTCGTACGGCTTGCCGTCGCCGGGCGGGTCGACCATCTTCGGCGCGCCCTGTTCGTAGGTGGTGGACGTGGTGAACGTCTGCCCGTTGGTCTTGACGGTGGACGTCTCCGTGATGACGTTGTTGTCCTTGTCGAGGACCAGATCGACGTCGACGGAACCGGTCGTCGTCTCGGAGTGGTAGTGGGTCGGCGGAGTGTCCGGCGGCTTGGGCGGCGCGTCGCCGGGCTTCAGCGGCGGGTCGTCCGCATCGCGCCACGCCTGGCACCAGCCGGGTGCGTCATCGGCGTTGCAGACCATGCGGATGCTCGCGTCCGGGTTCTTCTCGAAGTAGTCGGAGGCACCGATGCTCTTCAGGAAGTCGTCCCACTCCTTCTTGTCCTGCACCCAGTCGTCGTAGGCCTCCTTCTTGTTCTTCCAGTCCTCCAGCCCGATCGACTTGCCCATGACTCCGGCGCTGCCGCTGATCTGGGAGTCGGCGTCGAAGAACACGTCGGAGACGCTCTTGAAGAGTTCGGCCAGTTCGTTCAGGCCGTCCTTGGCCTTTCCCTGGCGCCTCTTCGAGAAGGAGTAGAAGTAGTTGAACTCCGCCGAGAGATTCGTGTTCCCGAGGATCCTGCGGCGCTCACTGGATTTCGCGTCGCCCAGGCTCTGGTAGGAGCCCTCGCCGGCGCCCGCTCCCGCCTGGGACGCCAGATCACGGAGCTTCGACTGGACCTCGTGGAGCAACCCGTAGTCGATGGCGAAGTCCGAGGTGATGTCGGCCACGGCCACCTCCTTCCTGCTCGTACCTTGCTTCGACCACGCTCCGGACCCCACTTCGGTTCAACCGGGCCGCGGATTGGACGGCGGCGGCCTTGAACCTGACGGGTGGCCCGTGCGTGGTCGGGATGAGGACACGACGCCGGACGACGGAGGGGGTGGCCGGGCATGGCCCGTCCCACTGACTGGAGTGCGCTGGGACTGTCCGAAGACCCGACTCCGGGTGATCCCGACGAGCTCGACCGGGTCATCGTCTCGCAGTACACGCTGATCGAGCTGGCACGGACCATCGACGGCGGGCTGGCGGAGGTCTCCAACAAGGCGTCCGAGGCCTTCAAGGGCAAGACCGCCGACGCGCTGCGCGGCAAGATCGACGGCAGGATCCGGGGCTTCGTCACCACCTTCAAGACCGCCCACGAAGACGTCCGCACCGCCCTGCTCACCTACGTCGGAGTGATGCGCGCCCAACAGCGGGTCGCCGACGACGCGCTGACCGCGGCGGCGGCCCTGCCGGAGGACGACACCGAGGGCCGCGAAGCCCACAAGGCGACGGCGAAGTCGGCCGGGGACACCATGGAGACCGCGGCCGACACCGCGGCGACCGCGATCGCGACGGCCGCGGAATCGATCTCCTCGCCGGTGGACGAGTGCGAGGACCTGTGGAAGGCCCTGACCTGGATCGCGATCATCCTGATCATTCCCGCGATCCTCGTCGGCGGCCCGATCGCCCTGCTGGCGTTCGGCCTGAACCTCGCCATCATGATCAAGACGGCGATCGACTTCTCCCGCGGCGACGCCAGCCTGACCGAACTGCTGCTGTCGATCGTGGGAGTGCTCGCGCCGACCACCAAAGGCCTGAACGTGGGCCAGGCGTGGAAATCCATCAAGGGATTCGGCGCACAGGGCATCAAGGGCACCAAGAACCTGGTCCTGGGAGGCCCGAACTCCTTCGGTCTCTTCGGGCGGCTGGGCCTGGGCATCGACGACACGTTCAGTGCCACGAGCTCCTGGCTCAAGGGCGGTCTGGGCGACGCGATCAAGTTCAACAAGATCAAAGGGCTGGAGGGCGTCACCCTCCTGGGCGGTGGCTCCGGCAAGGGTTTCCAGTTCTTCCCGCTCGGCGTGCAGCTCGGGGTCATCAACACCATCGGCGCCAAGGGCTTCTTCGGGCTGCACAGCGTGATCGTCGGCCTGAACGGCATCAAAATGGGCGCCGGAGCGATCGCCAACGGCCTCTCCGGTGTCAAGGGACTACGGCTCTTCCTGCCGGTGGCCGCCGACGAGATGGGCCAGGGCCTCTTCCTGGCCTTCAAGATCGGCTTCATCGACCGCGGCGTCTTCGGCATGTACAAGTACGGGGCGTTCGTCAACGGTTCCTTCATCGGCGCGGGCAGCAAGGCCTCCGGAGTCGGCGCGGGCGTCTCCAACTTCTTCGATGCCGGCAACGGCGCCGGCATGGGCCTGGTCAAGGCCGGTGACTTCCACTTCGCGCCCGGCACCTTCGGCAACATCGGCGGCCCCGGCGGGCTCTCTGCCCCCGGCGGCCCGGTACCGCCCGGCCGGTTCGCCGCACCGCCTCCCGGCATCTCGCTGTCGATGCCTACCGATCTCTCGATCCACCTCGGCGAACAGGGCGGCTTCGCCAACCTCGGCCAGATCAACCTGCCCTCCATCGACGCCCGTCTCGCGGATCTGCCCTCCCTCGGAATGACCGGCGACCAGGCGCTGCCCACCCTCGGCGCCGTCACCCGGATCGACCTGCCCGGCGGCCTCGCGGGCCTCCCCAGCCTCGAGAACCTCCCGCAGACGATGCCCGCCCTCGGCCAGGTCAGCCTGCCCCAACTCGGCTTCTCGCCGACCCACATGCCGTCGATGACGCTCGACACCCCGTCCGTCGACGGCAACCTCGCGGGCCTCCCGAGCCTCGAAAGCCTCCCGCAGACGATGCCCGCCCTCGGCCAGGTCAACATCCCCCAACTCGGCTTCTCCCCTTCCCCCGTGCCGTCGACGACGCTGGGCACCCCCTCCGTCGACGGCAACCTCGCCGGGCTCGGCCAGGTCACCGTGAACGCCCCCTCGCTGCCCGCGCTCGGACACATCAACGTGCCCTCCCTGGGCACGGCCGGTGCGGGCCACCTCGGCCTCATCCGCACCGACATGCCCTCGGTCCACGCGCAGATCGTGGACCTTCCGTCGGTGGGCAGCACGGGTGGCCCCATCGGGCAGGTCCAGCTCGGCAGCGTGAACGTGGCTTCGCTCGGCCTGAGTACGCCCCACTTCTCCGCGACGCAGATCAACACCGCGCTGGGCGGCGACTTCGCCTCCCCGAACCTGAGCCCCGCCCTCGGCGACGTCGCCGCCCCGCACGCCGACACCCACCTCGGCCAGATCGAGCTGCCCGGCACCGGCACGGTCCTGGGCCACACCGACCTGCCGAACGTGAACCTGGCCACGGGACACGTGGACACCCCGGACGCGCACACCGGCCTGACCGACACCGACCTGCCCACCAGCCACACCGGGGCCGTTCAGCTGCCGGGGCTCGGCCGGAACGACCTGGCGCTCTCCGTACCGCCGCCCACCGCGCACCTGGCTCCCGGCGCCCTCTCCGCCCCGGGCATCAACGGCAGGCTCGCGGACATCCCGACCGTACTGCCCGGCAACGGCTCGCTGATCACCACGCCGAACACCGCCCCCCTGCTCAACAGCTCGGCACTGACCCCGCCGAGCAGCCAGTTCTTCGCCGGCCTGATCGCGGCGATGAACCGCGAACCCCTCACCGTCTTCATGGCCCCGCACATCACCTACGACTTCCATCACACCTTCACCCACCTCCCCCAGATGCCCGCCGGTGTCCAGGTGCAGGTCACCCCCGGCACGGCCGGGCAACTGGTGGACGTCCACGTGACGACCCCGGCCGGCACACCGGGGTCGGTGACCGCCACCCACGTTCCCGTGAACGGCCAGGACGTGCTGCGCGTCGAGCACACCCAGCTGGACGGGACGATCCAGCGCCTCGACTTCGAGCTGAGCGCCGCCAACGACCACCAGTTGCTGGACAGCCGGACCATCACCCCCGCCCGCGTCACCGGCGAGGACATCGAGATGGAGACCTTCCGGCCGGACACCGTCGCCGGCTCCTCGAGGGCCGGGGGTGTCGGGGGCGGGGGCCTCGGGGGCGCCGGCAGCACGGTTCCGCTGCCCACCCCCGTCGTGCACGTGGTGTCGCTACCGGGTCTGACGGGCACCAACGTCACCATCCGGACCGATGCCACCGGCCAGATCACGCATGCCCATCCGGTGGCCGGGGGCGCGCCGGTCACCGTCCAGCACCTCGCCGGGAGCGGCCCCGGCGGCGTCGACATCGTCCGCGTCGAGCAGACCGTCACCGCGGGCGCCGAGATCCGCCGCTGGGAGTTCACCGCCGACCTGACCGGCAACCGGCTCGTCGCCGACGAGCGGGTCTTCCCGCTCAACGGCGGCGCCCTGGGCGGCGGCGTCATCACCGTCGACCTCGCCGCCGGCGTCCCCACCGTCCGCCACCTGGACGCCGCCGGCGCCGTGCGGGCCACGGGAGGGCGGCCCATCCTGATCAGCCCGACCTCCCTCAACATCCCCTCCGCCCACGGCTTCCACCTCTACGACCCCACCACCGGCCTGCAGACCCACACCGGTCTCACCCTGGTCGACGCCCACGGCGCCCCGACCCCCCTGCACGTGCTCACCCCGCACACCATGCCCGGCGGCGGGGCCGTACCGCCGCTCCAGCTCACGGGCGCCGACGGGGTGACCCCGCTCGGCACGGTCACCGTCCCCGCCCACGGGGGCGGCGTGTTCCACGTACGGCCCACACCGGCCCCCGGCGCCGCTGCCGTCCCGCACCTCAGCGTCCACCGGGCCGACGGCACCTTCACGCACCACGCCCTGCCGGTCCCGGCCGTCACCCTGGCCGGGGGAGCGGGGCCGGCCTTCGTCCGCCTCCCGGACAGCGCCGGCGGACTGCCCTCGCTCGTCCACCCGGACGGTACGGGCGTCGCCGGGGCCACCGTGCACCCGCAGGGGGTCAACGGCTCGCTGGGCTTCCGGATCGACCAGAACGGACAACACCTCGTCGTCAGCCCGGCCGGTGTGCACACCCACAGCGTGGTCTCCCTCCGGGGCCCGGGCGTCCCGGCCGGCGGCCAGTTCGTGTTCAGCCCTCCCGGCACCCCCCACACGCCCCTCGCGCGGCTGCACGACCAGAGCGGCACCCCCGGCGCCCCGGTGGCGTGGGTGGACGGCACCTACCACGTGGCCCTGGGCGGCAACCAGTTCTCCGTCCACACCCCGAACGGCGCCTACGCGCACCAGGCCCTCGCCGTGGGCGGGCTGACCGTCGCCCCACCCGGCGGCACCTTCCTGCGGGCCGACCCGGCCAACCCGGGCGGTTCCCTGCTGACGCGGGGCGACGGCACACCCGTCCCCGGCGCCCAGGTCCACCCACAGGTGGGCGGAGACTTCCGCATCACCCACAACAACCAGCAGATCACCGTCAGCCCCACCGGTGCCCACACCCACGACACCGTCACCCTCCAGGGTCCGGGGGCCGGCCAGTACGTCTTCACTCCGGTCGCCACCCCGAACGTGCCCGTCGGGCACCCGCGGGCCGGCAACGGGGCCGTCGACACCACCGTCACCGTCCAGCGGACCGGCGGCGAGTTCCGCCTCACCGACGGCCATGGCACCGTGAACGTGTTCGACCCCGCGACCGGCGCCCACCTCCGCACCGACGTCCCCGTCAGCGGCGGCACGGCACTCGACGGCCACTTCGTCCGGACCGACGCGGCCGGGACCGTCACCGTCGTACGCGCCGACCTCAGCGCCGCCCCCAGCCTGCGGGCCACCCCGCAGCCGGGCACGGCGGGCGGCGGCTTCCGCCTCGACCAGGGCAGCACGCATCTGGTGGTCGACCCCCGGGGCGTCCACACCCACACCGCCGTCGAGCTCCGGGCCCCCGGCACCGCGGGCGGCACCGGGCAGTACGTCTTCCACCCCGCGGCGCCCGGCGGCGCGGGCCCGCACCCACAGGTCAAGGACGGCACGGGCGCCGACCTGCCGGACACCGTCACCGTCCGCCCGGACGGCAGCCTCCAGGTCACCGGCGCCGGGACGATCCGCGTCCACGACGCCACCGACGGGGCCTTCCGCTTCAGCCTCGTACGCCTCGTCGACGCGGCCGGCGCCCACCTGCCGGAGACCGTACGGGTGTACGGCGCGGGCGGAATCCGCCTCCTGGACCAGCGCCAGGACGTGGTCGACGGGTCCGTGGTCACCGTCCGGCCGGGCGGCGGGTTCCGGGTCGAGAAAGCGACCGGCGAGTTCTCCCTGTACAACGCGGCCGGCCGCGTGGACTTCCGGGCCGTCCCGGTCGCGGGCGGCGCCCCCAACGCCCTCACCGTCACCCCGACGGCGGGCACCGCCTTCACCGTCGTCCCGCTCGGCGACGCCGTGAAGCTCTCCGACGCGAGCCTGTCCCGGTTCGTCGACATCACCCCGGGCGGTCCGCGGGTCCTCGACGGCCACCTCGCCGTCGTGCCGGGCCACACCGTCGTCCCCACGGCGGCCGGCGGCTGGCGCGTCGACCCGCCGGGCAACCTCCGGCTGGGCGAGTTCACGGAGTACGCCGCCGACGGCACGCTCACCCTCCAGCGGATCAACATCGTCACCAAGGGGCGGATCAAGGCCAACAACCACCTGGAGCTCCACCACGTGGCCACCGGCGGTGCCGGCGGGAACCCGGCCGGCACCTGGAAGCTGATCCGTACCGACGGCGCCGGCCTCCCGCTCCCCGGGGTGGGCGGCAAGTGGTTCCACAACGGGCTGATCACCGCCAAGGGCATCCCCCAGGGCCGGGTCCACCTCACCACCCACTCCGGCGTCACCGTCTTCGAGTCGCGGCCGCTGCCCGGCGGCAACACCCTCCACTCCTTCCAGTCCAGCGCCAGCGCCGAGGTCTCCACCTTCTCGTTGGGCAACCAGCGCGGCGAATGGCACGAGATCGACCCCCAGGGCGCGCTCGTGCGCAACGGCGACCGGCACTGGGGAGAGAGCGGCCGCAGCTGGTGGGACTCCACCGGCACCAGCGGGGTCGACCGGGTCCTGCACTTCCAGCAACTCCCCGACGGCGGGCACGTCCTGGGCACCCTCGACCGCAACGTGTTCCACCAGAGCGCGGGCACCGGAACCTGGTTCCGCTTCGACGCCGACTTCAAGATGATCGCCCAGGGCACCCGTGCCTACGGGCCGGGCCTCGGCCGCGGCTTCACCGACACGATGGATCACCCGCTCACCGGCCAGAGCTTCGTCGTCCACGAGAAGTTCGGCCGCTTCCAGACCGACCCCCACGACGTACGCCGGCTGTTCCAACGGGAGATGGGCGCCGACGGGGTACCCAAGACCACCTCGGTGTCGCTCTCCGCACCGGGCAAGGAGATCGACAGCCTCAGGCAGCTGGAGAACAACGGCGGCCTCCTGGAGGTCCGGAGGGTGGCCGAACAGCGCCCGCCGAACTGGTTCCGCTACCTCATCAGCAGCGAGTACCGCACGACGGACCTCGGCCCGTTCCCCTGGCTGAAGGCCGACAACCTGCCGCAGCTCAACGAATGGCGGGTCCGGCCCACGCCCGGCGGGGCCGTCGGCGCCCACGGCATCCGGCTGCTCACCCAGAACGCCGCCATCACCGACATCTCCAGCACCGGGCAACTCGTGCGCGAGACCCGCAAGCTGTTCCACGGCAACGACCTGACCGTCGGCAACGTCAAGGTGCCCGACGACCCCACGGGCGCTCCGGTGAACATTCCCGCCCAGTACCTGCCCTGGTCGGAGGGGGTGGGCACGTTGCAGGGGCACCGCACCTTCAACCCCGCCGACCTCCAGGCCCCGCCCGGGGGCGGTGTCCACGTCAACCAGGTCATCTGGCACGACCGGTTCACCACCAACCTGGGCGACGGCGACTGGTTCAGCCCCAACGCCGCCAAGCAGTGGCAGATCACGCGCACCGGCCTGAACGACGGCACGGTGATCGAGTACCGGCCGATCCCGGCGGTCCGCACCGGCGCCGCGGCGGGCGACGGCGGCGCCGCCTTCCGGCAGAACTTCCACATGAACCACGGCGACTGGACACGCTACGACCACCACGGCTTCGTCGTGGGCCGCTCCGACACCTGGCCCGGCGTCCAGGGCAGCCCCGACCTGCGGATCACCGCCCACGGCCCCGCCACCTCCACCATGACCTGGGTCGACGCCAACAACCCGCACATCAGCGGCGTCCGCCTGACCGCCCACGGCCGCGACATCAACCGCTACGGCTGGGACCGCGAGTCGTACCAGGACTTCGGCGTCGACGGACGCATGGTCCGCGACCACCGCCTCCTCGCCGACGGCACCACCGTCGACTCCTGGCGCGTCAGCCGCGACGCCGCCGGCAACGAGGTCTGGCACTGGAACAAGATCGACGCACACGGCAACATCCAGGTCTTCGGCACCGGCGCCGGCGACCAGGTCCGCCACTGGTTCGACGCGCGGGGCAACGCCCTCCCCGGCTGGGCGGAGGGCGCCCGCTGGTCCGAACACGTCACCAGCCTCGGCAACATGAAGGTCCAGGAGATCCCCGCCAGGCCCAGCGTCGGCGCCTTCCAGAACACCTTCGGCGACGCCCCCTTCCGCGTCCGCGAGTACGTCGCGAACCCGGCCGACACCTTCAACGCCCACGCGTGGAAGGAGTTCGACGGCGGCACGGTCGTCCGCCAGAAGAAGGAACTGCTCGACGGGAACTTCCTGGAGAGCGAGAGCTGGCAGAAACACTGGCGTCTCTACGGGCCGGGCGGCACCAACCTCCTCGCCGAACGGTCCATATCCGGCTGGATCTACGAGACCAACGCCTTCGGCCAACTGAAACTGGTCGGCCGGGAGACCAACTTCATCGACTGGGCCAACCAGTACCGCGGCTACAACCGCATGTGGAAGGACGCCAACCGCTGGGAGTTCGGCGCCAGCGTCGGCGGCGAGTCCGTCTACAGGCCCTACCTCACCAAGGCGATGCAGCAGATCGCCCTCGACGCGGGACACGAGTTCATCGTGGACTTCGCCCTCAGCCTGACCGTCCTCGGCATCGTCGCCCTGGTCACCGGGGCGAAGTTCACCGCTACCGACCTCGCCAAGGCCGCCTTCGGCGCCATGATGGGCTCCGTCGTCAAGAGCTTCGTCTCCGGCCTGCACCACGCCGCCGGCCGAGGCACCCCGTGGAAGAACGGCTGGGGCCATGTCGACTACGGCTACGCCTACCAGCGCCACCCCAGCGACGACGACTGGGGCGGTGAATGGGCGGGCCACGACAAGGTCACCCGCTGGCGCGGCGGCACCTACGACTTCGGCGTCGGCATCGCCACCGGCGTCCTCGGCGGATTCGCCTCCGGAGCCGCCTCCGCCTCGGTCTTCGGGGTGAAGACCGCGAGCGGTGAGCTGATCCACCTGTCCAAGGCGGACGCCGCCATCGCCGGTCTGATGAGCTCGGTCGGCGGCACCCTCGGCGGGCTCACCGTCGGCGCGGCCCGCAGCATGATCCACCTCAACCTGGCCGGCCGCTGGTACCACCGCGCCGGCATGGTCGACATCTACGTGGCGCCGGCCCTCGGAAAGCTCATCGACAAGTCCTTCTCCGCTTTCTTCATGGGCAGCGCCGTCCGCGGCTGGTTCAACCCGAGCTGGTACACGGACGGCGGCGCCGGCGGCACCAACACCGACAACCTTCCGCAAGGAGCAGGCACCCCATGACGACCACCACCGCCGGCACCCCACCGCTGCGCGTGGCGGCCAAGGGGTGGGGCGGCCACCGCACCATCGCCTCCGCCCTCGCCGCCGCGCCCGCCGGGGCCGTGATCACCATCGCCCCCGGCGTCTACACCGAGTCCCTGCGCCTGGAGCGGCGGGTGCTGCTGGAGCCGGAGTACGGCACCGGGACCGTTCACCTGCGCTCACCCGGTGGGCCCGTGCTCGACGTCACCGCCCCCGATTGCGAGGTGCACGGGCTCGAACTGCGCGGCAGCGATCCCGCCGAGCCCGCCGTGCGGGTCGCCGACGCCGCCGGGCTGACCCTCGCCGAGTGCGACCTCGGCAGGGGCCGGATCGACGTGCTCGGCTCCCGGGACGACACCGGGGCCGCCGCGAACTCCGCCCTCACCTCCGCCGACACCCTGGCCCGCGCGCTGCGCGACCCGGTCGGCGGCGGGGTGCTGCTGGTGCGCGGCGGCCGGCTGCACGACGCCCGGCACGCCGCCGTCCACCTCGAAGGCGACGCTCGGGCCCGGCTGGTGGACACCGCCATCGACACCGTCGACGGGCTCGGCGTGGCCCTCGGCGGCAGCGCCGTGCTGCTCGCCGAGCGGCTGCGCGTCAGCGCTACCGCCGGCTCCTCGCTGCGCGCCCGCGGCTCCTCCCGGGTGCTGCTGCGCGACACCCGCCTCAGCGGCCCAGGCCGCCACGGCCTGCTCATCGAGGACGAGGCCGAGGGCCTCCTGGAGGACTGCCGGATCAGCGGTCCCGCCCGGGCCGCCGTTCAGGCCGGTGGCTCGGCCACCGTGGGCCTGGCCGACTGCCGTGTCTCCGGGGCCGGGACCGACGCGCTGGCCGTGGGGGGATCGGCCCAGCTCACCGTCCACGGCTGCTGGCTCCTGGATTCGGCCGGCCACGGCATCCTGGTGACCGGCGAGGCCGTGGCCCTGGCCGTGGACATCCTGATCGCGCGCAGCGGAGCGGCCGCCGTACGCGTCTCCGAGCTGGCCCGGGCCTCCCTGAGCGGCTGCCGGATCGGCGTCAGCGGGGAGCACGGGCTGACCGTCACCGACGCCGCCCACGCCGAACTGGCCGACACCACGCTCTCGGACGCGGCCGTGGCCGGGGTGCACACCGACGGCCGGGCCCGCCTCACGCTTACCGGCGGCCGCATCGAGCGGGGCGAGACCGGGCTGCGGCTGCGTTCCACCGCCGAGGCATCGGTACGGGGCACCACCGTGAGCGGCCCGAGCAAGGCGGGCGTGGAACTCGGACCGCACGCCCGTACCACCCTGGAGGGCGTACGGATCGGATCGACCGGCAGCGCCGGTGTGGTCCTCGCCGCCGGAGCCCGGCTGGCCATGGAGGGGTGCACCATCGAGGCCCCCGGCGGCAGCGGGATGGTCGTCTCGACCGGCGCCGAGCCGGCGGTGAGTGGCCTGCGGATCGACCGGGCCGCGAAGAACGGCATCCTGTTCGGGCCCGGTGCGGGCGGCACGTTCGCGTACTGCGACCTGACCGGCGGAAACTTTCCCGCTCTGCACATCGGCGCGAACGCCGAGCCCCGGTTCACCGGCTGCCGGGTCCTCGACTGCGGCCAGGACGTCGCCCTGGCCGACGAGGCCGCCCCCGTCTTCGAGGACTGTGTCTCGATCCGGGTCAAGAACCCGCTCCTGCCGGGAGTCACCGCCGCCGGACCCGCGCCCGGCGCCCCGCCCAGGAAGCCCGCCGCCCCGGGCGGGGCCGCGGGGGGTACGGGCCCCGCGGGCGGCGCTCGTACCGCCCTCGGGGGCACCGCAGCGGCCGGCGGTGGCTTCGCCTCCCTGTCCGACCTCTCCGAACTCGGCGAGCCCGAACCGGAGCCGGAGACCCTGGAGGAGTTGCTCGCCGAACTGGACGAGCTGGTCGGGCTCGACGGGGTCAAACAGAACGTCGGCGGCATGGTCAAGCTGATGCAGACCGTACGGCTGCGCCAGCAGGCCGGGCTCCCCGCGCCGCCGCTCAGCCGCCACCTGGTCTTCGCCGGGAACCCCGGCACCGGCAAGACCACCGTGGCCCGCCTCTACGGCAGGCTGCTGAAGGCCCTCGGCCTGCTGGAGCGCGGGCACTTGGTGGAGGTCGACCGCAGCGCCCTGGTCGGCGAGTACGTGGGGCACACCGGCCCGAAGACCACCGAGTCCTTCAACCGGGCCCGCGGCGGCGTCCTTTTCATCGACGAGGCGTACGCGCTGGTCCCGGCCGGGGTCTCCAACGACTTCGGCCTGGAGGCGGTGGCCACCCTGGTCAAGCTGATGGAGGACCACCGCGACGAGGTCGTCGTCATCGCCGCCGGCTACCCCGGCGACATGGAGCGCTTCGTCTCCTCCAACCCGGGGCTCGCCTCCCGCTTCACCCGCAGCCTGGTCTTCGCCGACTACAGCTCCACCGAGCTGGTCCGCATCGTCGAGCACCATGCGCAGCGCCACCGCTACGAGCTGAGCGACGGTGTCCGCGGAGCGCTCGGCCGGTACTTCGACGCCGTGCCGCGCGACGCCCGCTTCGGCAACGGCCGCACCGCCCGCCAGGTCTTCCAGGCCATGACCGAGCGGCAGGCCATGCGGATCACCGAGCTGACCTCCCCGGTCGAGGCCCAGCTGGTGGTCCTGGACGAACAGGACATGCCGGAACTGGTCCCGCCGGTCCCGCCGGCCGCCTGAGGGCGGAACGCGAGCGAAGTGAGTGGTGCCGCACCGCCGTTCGGGCCGGTGCGCCTCCCGCACGGACCGCGCTGGCCCGGCTCCTCACCCGCGGCAACGACATCGCTCCCGTCCCCGGAACCCGGCGGGTCGCACGCGTCGAGGAGAACACTTCCGCCGACGGCGTCGAACTCACCCCCGCACAGCCGGAGCGGCCCAACAGCCTCACCCCCGCCGCGGGCGAGCGCCACGGCGAGGCGAACACGCCCGCCATCGACCGCCGACCCGGCCGAACGAACGGAGCACGGCATCGCCCGGCCGTCGCCGTACAGCTCCTCGGGCTCGTGGGCTTGAGGTCGCGGATCTCTCGCTCGTCAGCAGCCAGGACCTCGGAGCGGCCGGATCGTCTCTGCCTGGCGGGTGCCGTGGTGTGCGGCGAGCGCCTGGCTCTGCCGCTGGAAGCCGCGGGCATGGTCAACGGCCCCCGGTTGGATTGCGCATACCCGGGGGCCGTTGAGGGAGGGGCGCAGGGTCAGGCCACGACGCTCATGCCTTCGCGGAGCTTGCGCAGGATGCGGTTCAGCAGCCGGGAGACGTGCATCTGGGAGATGCCGAGCTCCGCGCCGATCTGGGCCTGCGTCATCTCGGCACCGAAGCGCATCCGGACGATGAGACGCTCCCGTTCGTCGAGCTGCTCCAGCTGCGGGGCCAGGGCGTGGAGGTTCTCGAAGGTCTCCATCGCCGTGTCCCAGTCGCCGAGCACCTCGGCATGGCCGCGCTGTTGGCGCCCGTCGTCGCCGCCGGAGGGCGGTACGTCGAGCGAGCCGGCCGAGTACCCGTTGGAGGCAACGAGCCCTTCGATGACCTCTTCCTCGCTCAGGTCGAGGTGGGCGGCGAGCTCCTTGACCGTCGGGTCCCGGTCGAGCCTGACGGAGAGCGTCTCCTTGGCCTTGGCGAGCTCGACCCGCAGCTCCTGCAGGCGCCGGGGCACGTGGACGGACCAGCTGGTGTCGCGGAAGAACCGCTTGATCTCGCCCACGATGTACGGGATCGCGAAGGTGGTGAACTCGACTTCGCGTGACAGGTCGAAGCGGTCGATGGCCTTGATCAGGCCGATCGTGCCGACCTGGATGATGTCTTCGGTATCGTCCCCGGCCCGGTTGCGGAAGCGCTGCGCGGCGTAACGGACGAGGGAGAGGTTCATCTCGATGAGCGTGTTGCGCGCGTACTGGTGGGTGGGGGTGCCTTCCTCCAGCGTCTGGAGGCGGTCGAAGAACGCCTTCGACAGGGACCGCGCATCCTGGGGAGCGATCTTCCCGGCATCCTCGACCCACGGCAGATCCTCCACCGCGGACCGTGTGCCCGCACCAGTCATGTCGCACGGCTCCGTGAGCACGTTGCGTTCCGCGGCGGTTCGCGCCGACACAGCCGTCATGGTGTCACCCTCCTTCTCGTGCACTTCTTCGCGCGGTCCTGTGCCCCGCTGCCCGCAGGCCATTCCTGCTTCTTTGAACAAACTTCTGATGTGGCGTCATCGATCTGGCCGGACGTGAGCCGAAGGGACCGTGTGTCAGCACCCGCGCGCGGCCCCGACCCCCAAGTTCACGCGCGCCGGCCAGTCCTCCATCCGTGGGCGCCCAGCGGTGGAGACCGTCACCGGCTCGCGCAGGGTCGGCGCCCGCTGGTGCCCGGCTGCCCGCGGCAGATCAGCCGGCGCCGGCAGGGCCGGCGGTGGGGTGGGTGCGCCGGTGTTCGGCGTTGATGCGCTGTGCTTCTTCGAGCTGGTCTTCGAGGATGATGATGCGGCAGGCGGCGTCGATGGGGGTGCCGTGGTCGACGAGTTCGCGGGCTCGGGCGGCGATGCGCAGCTGGTAACGGGAGTAGCGGCGGTGTCCGCCGGCGGAGCGCAGTGGGGTGATGAGGCGGGCTTCGCCGAGGGCGCGGAGGAAGCTCTGGGTGGTGCCGAGCATGTCGGCGGCCCGGCCCATGGTGTAGGCGGGGTAGTCGTCGTCGTGGAGACGGTCGTACGAGTCCTCTGCGGTCATTCGCACCTCTTCCTGGAGCGCGTGGAGGGGCCCTGGTGCCTGTGGCACCAGGGCCCCGAAGGAACTACACCATCTGCCGGCCCTGGTTCTGCGCCGGCCTTCTGTGTCCGCCGTCCCGACCTGAGCCGTGTCGGGGGTGCGGGGATCGCGGTTGCTCGACCGGAGACCACCTCACTATCGATGTCCTGCGGTACCCGGACCCTGTTGTCGCGTCCGGGCGATCCTGATGGCGCTCGGCTCCTCCGTTCTTCCCTCGGTGATCAACTACCTACCAGTGGGGACTGGGAACTGCTGGTACTGCCTTTCTGCGTACTGCTGGTGATGCGTACTGCTGGTGATGCGAATTGCTCGGCGGCCTGGACCCGGCGCCGCCCTTCGGCAGCCGGCCCCGTCGCCGGTCCTGCGTCTGCTCCGGCTCAAAACCCCACTGCCGAACCACCCGGTGCGCGCGTCCGCAGCCGACGCCTTCACCGAGGTACCGCTCACTCCACTTCGCTGCTGGGTACTGCCCTTGCGTGAACCGCGGTACTGCTCGTGGCGGCCCCTGATCACTGCGGGCCACCCGGTCCGGTCGTCAGCCACGTCGCCGTCCTGCACCGCTCTGGCTTCGCGACTCCACCGCCGGACCGTCCTGCGCACTGCAACTGCATGTACTGCTCACGGCAGTTCGTGTCTGCCGGGCCTTGCTTTCTCTCTGGGCTACGACAGAAACCATAACCACACCACCGTCCAATGTCTACTCTCGCCATGACAGATTTTCGCCCGTTCGATGATGAGGTATTCGGCGTCGAACAGTGATGGGTGCGGCTGGCCCCTCACCTCGGTGAAGCGGACGGGGCCGGGCTGTCCAGGCCGCTGGTGGACACCCGTACCGGCACGGGCGGCGATCGCGCTCCCTGCGCGTCACGGCGGAGAACTGGTCGGAGTCGTACGCGTACGACAGCCGGAAACGAGACCAGCGCCGCCTTGCCGGACGCCACCGCGCGCACCGAGGGCCGGGCCGAGCGCCGCTACGGGGGCGCCCGGGTGCTGATGGCCGGGCGATCCGGCTGGGCGTGACGCGCGACGAGGTACTCGCCGCCGCGCCCGAGGCCTGGGGCGAGCCCCGGGGGACTACGACCTCCTGAAATACGCACCGCGTGGGCATGGTCGGTTCGGTTGTTGCGCGCGGCGCCAGGAGGTCGACGGATCGCGTGCGGTGTGCCGACCGGGTCACGCCACATGTCGGTGGGTGCGACGCGCATCGGCACGCGCGGTCGGTGGATGCCGAGTTGAGCTACCGAGCTGCAATTGATGGGATGAATGTGGAATCTAGGTATGAATTCGAAGGTAAATTCTCCTGTCGACCTGCGATGCAATAGGACACTCTCGGGCAGGTGGACAAAATGTCTCCCATGGCTTTACATACATCCCATCTCTGTTGTGGCCTCACCCGGCCTTGGCCCAGGAACTCTCCCGCTCCGGGACGAGCGCGAGGACACCCGCACGATGCTCCTAACCGCCTGCGCGGCCGCCGCCGTCGGCCGCTCCGCGCCCTTGCCGGTCAGCAGCCGGGTCTGCGGCACCGGCAGCTTGACGGCGAGTGACGCGACGGGTTCCGGCTTCGCGCACCGGGCGACGGCAGGCCGACCCGTCGGGGCCGCCACGGCGGAGTCCGCGTTCGGTGGCCGCTCTCCGGCGGAGGCCGCCGCGACCCTCGCCGACACCCCGTCGTTCTCCATCAACCCACCACTGTTCCCGTCCTGGAGGAATCCGTGCTTCTGACCGAACTGCTGCACCCCGGCATGCTGGAAGCCCTGGCCGGCGCCGGACACGGTGCCCGCGTGCTGCTCACCGACGGGCACTACCCGGCGAGCACGGCCGTCGGGCCGCGCGCCCGAATCGTGCACCTCAACGTCGCGCCCGGCCTCCTCGACGTACCTCCGGTGCTCGACGTGCTGTTGCGGACCATTCCCGTCGAATCGGCCCAAGTGATGGTGCCGCCGAAGGGGGAACCCGAGCCGGCTGCCATCGCCGACTACCGCGCCCGGCTCGGCGAGGTGCCGGTGGAGTCGCTCGACCGGTTCGCCTTCTACGACGCGGCCCGTTCCCCGGACGTGGCGCTGGCGATCGTCACCGCGGACACCCGTACGTACGCCAACCTGCTGCTGACCGTCGGCGTCCGGGCGGAGGGGACCCTGGCAGCGCGATGACCCGAGCCGTCCGCCGTGCGGCCGTCCGCACGGCGGACGGCACAGGGCGCGCTCGCGCGGTGCCTGCCGTCGCTCGGTAGGCTGGCAGGCTTCCGGCGCACGACTCCTGGGGCTCGGCCCCTCGGAGTCGGCCGGGACGACCTCATCGACGGCCACACGGCAAGGCTTTTGACTGTGATCTCCTCAACGCGTACGGCGTCCATCCTCCGCGGCAGCGGGACCGGTGCGGTGATCGCGGTTGCAGCGCTCCTCGTGCCGGCCACGGGGTGCGACTCCGGTGCCGACGAACCGGCCGGTGCCTTTGCGAGTGCCGCGAGCCGCCCGGTCGACGACACCGACATCACCGCCGTGCCGGGCGAGCGATTCACGCTCACCGTCGACCAGAACCCGTCCACCCGCGAGTACTGGTACCTGGTCGGCCCTGCCCCCGACAACTCGGTGCTGGTCAGTCGCGGCCAGGACTACGCGTCGGCCTCCGGCGACGGGTCGGAGGCCGGTTCGGGCGGCCGGCTCACCTTCACCTTCGAGGCCAAGGGCGAGGGGACCACCCGGTTCACGCTGCTGCACTGCACGTTCGCCACGTGCCGGGGCAACACCGCCACGCTGCCGCCCGCAGCGATCACACCCCCCGCGACCGCGTCCCCCTCTCCCTCCCCGGTTGGCGAGCGCGTCACCTACGTCGTCACCGTCGGCTGAACCGCGGCGGGCCGGTCGTCCGGGCGAGGCGTCCTGGGCCGGAATCGCCGCACTGCCCGGGCGAGGCGTCCCGGGCCGGAGTCGCCGCACTGCCCGGGCGAGGCGTCCCGGGCCGGAGTCGCCGCACTGCCCGGGCGGGGAGACCGCGGGTTCACGGCGTGCGGGCCCTGATCCGTTGAACTGGCGTACGCCCGTGTACGCGTCGTGGACCGCGACGGCCCGGCGGGTGTGGTTCCAGGTGCCGTTGCTCCTGAACTTTCGTCGTGGGACCGCGGCGGACGGCTGCTTCGACCGCGCCGTTCCGTCGTCGTGGAGGGTGGCGGCTTCCGCCGCGCCACGGCGGAGCCGTACCTGCGCGGAGGCGACGCGGGGCAGCCACCCCGGCGGTCTCATGGGTGCCGTCCGCTCCGGGTGTGCCGGGCCCCGGGGACGGTCCGCCCCGTGCGGGGAGTGCGCCGCTGGGGCGCACGGTTCCGTTCTCCCGAAGGACGCTCGCAAGATACGGAGGCGCTACCTCCGGCAATGGAGGTGAATTTTCCCGCTGTCCGAAAATGATCGGTGGGGAGTCCAGAGTGTGAGGTCCCGGCCGGCAGGTGGCCGAAGGCGGACTGGCCCCGTCCGTATGGCTGTTGGTCCGGGCGGCACACGGGAGACAGTGCATTCTCCACATGGCGGTCAGGGCCTCCCGGTCCGCCACCGAAGGGCCGGAAAGGGCTGATCGCGAACAATTGGGTGCCTGCATTTTTCCGCCAGGTTTCGCGGGATGACCATGAAAGCTACACAGAGCCATCACTATTGGTGCGACAGATGCGTGACGACCGGCTTCTGAGGGGGCGCCGGCGTCGCACCAGGGGGTGCGTCTGCTCCACAGGTATGCCTGGAGCCGTACCCACCCCTGCCCGGGGAGGGGAACAACCGCATGAAGCGGACCATCCGCACGGCCGCGCTCACGGCCTGTGCGCTCATTGCCGCGCTCGGCCTGCCGGCCGGAGTGGCTCAAGCCGACACGGCCACGCCCCGAATAGACCTGAGGGTGCTCGTGGTCACCGACGGGGGCCCGGCGACCGGAGCCGTCGAGGCCGAACTCGACGGCGAGGGAATCCCTTACACCGAGGTCGACCTGAATTCCGCGTCCAGGCAGACCATCGACGCCTCGTTCCTTTCGGACACGGTGGACGGCCGCCCCAGGGCCAAGTTCCAGGCGGTCGTGCTGCCCAACGACAACCCGTTCGCCACGGGTTCGGCGGAGATGGCCGCGCTGGCCGCCTACGAGCAGGCCTACGCGATTCCCCAGGTGGACGCCTACACCTACGCCCGCCCCGAGGTCGGTCTGCAGTACTACGTCTACGGCGGCTACGCCGGCAGCCTCGACGGTGTCACCGCCGGTGTGACCGACGCGGGCAGCGGCGGCCCGTTCGGCTACCTCGACGGATCGGTCCCCTTCGAGGACAACGACGCCTCGGTGAGCGAGAGTTACGGCTACCTCGCGGTTCCCGCCGTGGGCGCGGACTTCACCACGTACGTCGACGCTCCCGTGCCCGGCACGACCGGCCGGGCCTCCCTGGTGGGCGAGTACCGGCACGACGGACGGCGCGAACTGGTCGTCGGCTTCGTCTACAACCAGTACCAGCAGCAGTTCAAGCTGCTGGCCCGTGGCATCGTCGACTGGATGACGGACGGCATCCACCTCGGGGCGTCCCGCAACTACCTCGCGGTCCACGTCGACGACATCTTCGCCGCCGACGACCGCTGGAACAGCACGTACGACTGCACGCCCGGCGACATCGACTGCACGGACCCCGGTGCCACCGGGTCGACGATCCGCATGACCTCCGCGGACGTGGCCTACGCCAAGTCCTGGCAGGACACCAACGACTTCACCCTCGACCTCGCCTACAACGCCCTCGGCAGCGAGGACTTCAAGGAAGAACACGACGGCTCCGATCCGCTGCTCACCTCCCTGGTCGCCGACAAGGACGACTTCCGGTGGATCAACCACACCTACTCGCACGAGTTCCTCGGCTGCGTGCAGAACACCACCGTCGTCCCCTGGGTGTGCGCGACCAACCCGGACGGCTCCACCCAATGGGTCTCCCAGGCACAGATCTCCAGCGAGATCTCGACCAACGCCGCCTGGGGCCAGGCGAAGGGCCTGCCCATCGACAGCACCGAGCTGATCACCGGTGAGCACTCCGGGTTCTTCGTCACCCCGCAGCAGCCCGTCGACAACCCGAACCTCGCCCCGGCCTTCACGGCCAACGGCATCCAGTGGGCCGGTTCCGACAACTCCCGCGACCCGCAACAGCGCCAGGTCGGCTCCGCGCTCACCGTGCCCCGCTACCCGCTGAACATCTACTACAACGCGGGCACGAAGGCCGACCAGGTCGACGAGTACAACTACATCTACGGCAGCCGGGCCCAGGGCGGCAGCGGCATCTGCGACGACAACCCCGCCACCACCACCTGCCTGGCCGCCCCGCTCTCCACCACCACCGGGTTCGACGACTACATCGTGCCGCTGGAGAGCCGCCAGGCCCTCGGCCACGTCCTGGGCAACGACCCCCGGCCGCACTACGTGCACCAGTCCAACCTGGCCGAGGACCGCTTGCTCTACCCCGTCCTGACCTCCGTGATCTCCCAGTACCGGGCGCTCTACGCCGACACCGCCCCGGTGGTGAACCTGCGACAGAGGGACATCGGCGCCGAACTCCAGCGCCGCGCCGCCTGGAAGAGCGCCCTCTCCGCAGGCACGGTGACCGCGTACCGCATCGGCTCCGAGGTGACCGTCCAGGCGCCCGCGGGCACTCAGGTCACCGCGACCGTGCCGGCCGGCACCACCCTCGGCGGCTCCGAGTACGGGACGGCCTACGCCGGCGAACGGTCCGGCTGGACGGCCTCCACGGGCTCGGCACTCGCCCTGACCCTGCCCGCCCCGGCCGTCTCGCCGGCCGGAACACCCGCCTCGGCCGACTCGGTGGAAACCACCTCCACCGCGCCAGGGACCAGGATTCCCGCGGGTCTCACCGACTGAGGGCTGTCCCGCGATTCCTGGCGGGCGCGCGACGACGGTCACGGCACCTCGCCGCACTGTCGGAACGTCCGCACTCATCCTCGTGCGAGACACGTCCTTGGTCGCGCACGTCCCCCGCACACCGACCGGCGCGACCCGCCACCGGTCCTGGCCGAGCCCGTCGGCCAGGACCGGCTCGAACCCACCCCACACCTCGGCCGTGGAGCCCCATCGATGCACGTTCAACAGGGCGGGCGCCGAACCGGCGCGACGCACGTCACCCTGCTCACCGAAGGTACCTATCCGCACAGTCACGGCGGCGTCAGTGTCTGGTGCGACCAACTCGTCCAGGGCATGCCCGACATCGACTTCGACGTCATAGCCGTCACCGGCACCGGACGCGAACCGACGGTGTGGGACCTGCCCGCCCAGGTGTCGCGGGTCACCTCCGTCCCGATGTGGGGGGACCCGCCGGAGGGGCGGGCCCCGCGCGGGCGCGCCCGGGCCCGGCTCGGCGAGGCGTGGGAGCGGTTCCTGACCGCACTCGTCGACCCGTCCGCCGAAAGCGGCTTCGCGCCCGCCCTCTACACCATGGCGCGGGCCGCGTCCGCCGGCATGCTCAGCCCGTTCCTGCGCGGCGACACCGCCATCGGCGTCCTGACGTCGGTGTGGAACCGGCCCGGGCTCGCCATCCGAGAGTCCGAACCGAGCCTGCACGACGCCCTGACCGCCGTATCGCTCCTGGAACACGCGCTGCGCCCGCTGTCCGCGAAGCCCCCCGAGCACGGGGTGGCCCACGCGGTCAGCGGCGGGGTGGCGGTCCTGCCCGGCCTCGCCGCCCTCGAACGGCACGGCGTCCCGCTGCTGCTGACCGAACACGGCGTCTATCTGCGCGAGCGCTACCTCGGCTACCGCACCGCCCCCTACCGCTGGCCGGTGAAGGCGGTCGTGCTGGGCTTCTTCCGGCTGCTCGCCGAGGAGACCTACCGGCAGGCCTCCCTCGTCACCCCCGGCAACCGGTACAACCGGCTGTGGGAGGAGGAGGGCGGCGCCGCCCCCGAGTCCATCCGTACCGTCTACAACGGGGTCGACCCGGCCGCGTTCCCGATGGCCGGACCGGAACCGCTGCGGCCCACGCTGAGCTGGGCCGGGCGCGTCGACCCGATCAAGGACCTGGAGACGCTGATCCGGGCGTTCGCGCTGGTCCGCGAGAAGATGCCGGACGCCCGCCTGCGGATGTTCGGCGGCACCCCGCGCGGCGGCGAGGCGTACCGGGAACGGTGCGAGGCACTGGCCGCCGAACTCGGCCACGGAGACGCGGTGGTGTTCGAGGGCCGCGTCGACGACATCAAGGACGCCTACGCGGCCGGGAACGTCGTCATGCTCTCCAGCATCAGCGAGGGCTTCCCGTTCACCCTGATCGAGGCCATGTCCTGCGGGCGGGCGACCGTCTCCACGGACGTGGGCGGAGTACGGGAGGCGGTCGGCGACACCGGACTCGTGGTGCCGCCGCGCGACCCTGGCGCGATGGCCGCCGCCGCCCTGGAACTGCTCGGCGACGCCGGCCGGCGCCGCACGATGGGGGAAGCGGCCCGACTGCGGGTCGTCGAACAGTTCACCCTGCGGCAGACCGTCGACACCTTCCGCGCCATCTACCTGGAACTGCCGGCCCTCGGCCCGCGTCACCAGGCCGACCCGCGGGGCGCCGACGGGACCGCCGTACCCGCCGAGGCCGCGCCCCGGCCGAAGGGCGCCGGGGGCGCCCACCGCCGCACCACGACGGGCACCCGCTCCGCCGTTTCCGCCGGACCGAGGAGCATGGCCGGATGAGCGGGCCGATATCCCTCGAACCCCGCGGCCCCGAGCAGGAGACGCTGGCCATGCGGCTGGCCGACACCCGCCGGAGCGTCCGCAAGGTGTCGGACGACCACACGGTCCTCCTCGACACCCGCCGGATCGCCCGGCGCGTGGCCGCGGACCACACGATGGCTCTGCGGATCCCTCGCTTCCACCCCGACGAGGAGGCCGTCAGCATGCTGGCCGCCGACCTCGCGGACCGGGTCGGGCCCGCCGTCCACCCCTACGAGGTCGCGGCCCTGCTGGAGTCCGAGGGGCTGACCGCCTCGCTGATCCAGGAGCGCTACGGCCACCCCAACCTGTTCTCGCTGGCGACCGCGCTGTACGAGCGGGTGCCCCGCACGTTCCCGGAGCCGGCGCTGCCGGCCGACCCGTGGCGTCCCGACACCCTGCGGTGTCTGCTGCGCGGTGCGTTGTTCGCCCTGCCCGGTCTGGCGTTCCTGCTGACCGCGCCGCTGTGGAACGCCGGGGGTCACACCCGGGCCCTGGTCGTCGCGGGCCTGTTCTCCTGGGCCTGGGGACAGGCACTGGGACACCGGGCGCATCTGCGGATGGCGGTCGGCCGCCGGGAAGCGGGCCGCACCCTCCTGCTCGGCGCACCGCTGGGGGCCGCTCTGGCAACGGCCGCGGCCGGAGTTCCGGACGGCTTCGGCCCGGTGACGCTGGTGGCGGCGGCGCAGTCGGTGTACCTCGCCGCGGCCGGCGTGCTGCTGGTGCTGGGCCGGGAGCGGCTGCTGCTGGCCGCGCTGAGCCCGCTGATCGCGGGTGCGGCCGTACTGCCCTGGTGGGAGCCGGGGAAGGAACTGCGGGCGGGGCTGCCGCTGTTGGCGCTGCTGGCCACCCTGGTGGTCTGCTCAGTGGCCCTGGGCGCCTGCCTGCGCACACCGCCGGCCACCGGGCGCCGCCCGAAACTGGTGTGGTCGCTGCCGTACGGCCTGTTCGGTCTCGCGGCGGGCACGCTGGTGCTGCTGGAGGGCAAGGTCAACGCCTACGCGGTGATCGTGCTGACGCTGAGCATGGGTCCGGCGGAATGGCTGCTGTACCGCTACCGGGGCATGTCGGTGGCGGCGCTGCGCGCCACGGCCACGCCCGCCGGGTTCCTGCTGCGTTCCACCGGCGTACTCGCCCTGTGCCTGCTCATCTACCTGGGCCCGCTCTTCCCGGCCGCGCTCCTCAGCCACGCGGATCCGGCCACCCTGCTCACCCTCGCGGCCACGCTGTGGACCGCCCTCCTGCTCCAGGCGTTCGGCGCGGCCTGGCCCGCCGCGACGATCTGCCTCCTCGCGGCCGGCACCTCGGCGCTCGTCCACCGCCTCGGACTGCCACCCGGCCCGGCGATCCTGCCGCTGAGCTGTTGTGCGGCCGCGCTCCTGCTGATCGTGTGCGCGCTGCGCATGCTAGGCCGCCCGTCGCCCCACGCCTGACGGCCCACCACCGCACCGCCGCCCGGGCCGGGCCCGGGTGGCGACGGTATGGACACACCCGCTCCCGCGCCCCGGCGACCGGTCCCCGCCGTGCACCGCCACCACCGCACTCCGACCCAGACACCGGAAGGAACATCCAGTTGACCTCCGCACCGCTCGCCGCCGTCACCGGGGCCGAAGGATTCATCGGCTCCCACCTCACCGAGGCCCTGGTCGCCCGGGGGTACCGGGTGAGGGCCATGGCCCAGTACAACTCCTTCTCCTCCTTCGGCTGGCTGGAGACCCTCTCCGCGGACGTGCTCGACCAGGTCGAGATCGTTCTCGGTGACGTCCGAGACCCCGGTTCGGTGCGCGGCCTGCTGGAAGGCGCCGACCTCGCCTTCCACCTCGCGGCGCTGATCGCGATCCCGTACTCCTACCAGGCGCCGCACAGCTACGTGGACACCAACGTCACCGGCACACTCAACGTGCTGGAGGCGGTTCGCGCCCTCGGCACGCCCCGGCTGGTGCACACCTCCACCAGCGAGACGTACGGCACCGCGCAGACCGTGCCGATCAGCGAGGACCACCCGATCAACACCCAGTCCCCGTACGCCGCTTCCAAGGCGGGCGGCGACCGGCTCGCGGACAGCTACCACGCGAGCTTCGACACCCCCGTGGTGACGCTGCGCCCGTTCAACACCTTCGGCCCGCGCCAGTCGATGCGCGCGGTCATCCCCACCGTGATCGGCCAGGTCGCCGCCGGCGAGACCACCATCACGCTGGGCGACCTGCGTCCCACCCGCGACTTCACCTTCGTCAAGGACACCGCGCAGGCGTTCCTCGCGGTGGGCACCGCGCCCGCGGAGAAGGTCGTCGGCCGCACCCTGAACGCCGGTACCGGCGGGGAGATCTCCGTCGGCGACCTGGTCGGCCTGATCGGCAAGGTGATGGACGCCCCGCTCGACGTCCGGGAGGACACCGCCCGCATCCGGCCGGTCAACTCCGAGGTGATGCGCCTGGTCGCCGACGCGAGCCGGCTCACGGAGGCCACCGGCTGGACACCCGCGCACACCCTGGAAGAAGGGCTCGCGCAGACCGTCGAGTTCTTCCGCGAACCGGCCAACCTCGCCCGCTACAAGACCGGCATCTACAACATCTGACCCGCTGTCCCGTCCCACGTCCCACGTCCGACAATGAGGGGGAACACCATGCATGTCGTCATCCTGGCCGGTGGCAAGGGCGTCCGGCTGCGGCCCTACACGACCGCCCTGCCCAAGCCGCTGGTACCCATAGGCGATCAGCACACGATCCTGGAGATCGTGCTGCGTCAGCTCGCCAACTCCGGATTCACCTCCTGCACGCTCGCCATCGGCCATCTCGGCGAGATCATCCGCGCCTACGTCGGCGACGGCTCCCAGTGGGGCCTGCGGATCGACTACGCGACCGAGGAGAGCCCGCTGGGCACCATGGGCCCGCTGCTCACCATGCGCGACCGGCTGCCCGAGACGTTCCTGGTGATGAACGGCGACGTCCTGACCGACCTGGACTTCGGGGAGGTGCTCGCCACCCACCGTTCCGCCGGCGCCCCGCTGACCATCGCCACCTACGCCCGCAAGGTGAACATCGACTTCGGTGTGCTCACCACGGACGACAGCAGGGTCGTCGCCTTCACCGAGAAGCCCAGCATGGACTACCGGGTCTCGATGGGCGTGTACGGCCTGTCCCTGTCGACGCTCGACAGCTACACCGCCGGCCTGCCGCTGGGCTTCGACGAGCTCGTCCTCGACCTGCTGAAGGCCGGGAACCCGCCGCACGCCTACGAGTTCGACGGATACTGGCTGGACATCGGCCGCCCCGACGACTACGACCGGGCCAACGCCGAGTTCACCAGCCGCAAGCAGCTTCTGCTCAAGGGAGCCTGACCCCCCTCATGCGCATTCTCGTCCTGGGCTCCACCGGTTTCCTGGGCGGCCATGTCGTCGACCACCTCCGCACCCTCCCGGGTGTGCGGGTGTTCGGCGCGGGCCGCTCCGAAGCCGCGGAGTTCGATCTCGACCTGGCCGGCGACAGCGTCAAGCGGCTGGCGAAGACCTTGGAAGCGGCGGCACCGGACGTCGTGATCAACTGCGCGGGCGCCACCGGCGGTGATCCGGTCACCCTCGCGGAGGTCAACTCCCGGGGCGCCGCCGCCCTGTGCGCGGCGATGGGGCTCGCCGCCCCGGTCGCCCGGCTGATCCACCTCGGGTCGGCCGCGGAGTACGGCCCCGGCGTTCCGGACGCCCCCGTGACCGAGTCCGCCCCCACCTGCCCGCTCTCCCCGTACGGTGCCACCAAGCTCGCGGCCACCCTCACCGTGATCGCCTCGGGACTCGACGCGGTGGTACTCCGGGTGGGAAACCCGGTGGGCGCCCGTGCCCCGCTGGCCGGACTCCCCGGCCGGATCGCCGCCCTGCTGCGGGCGGCCTCGGACGACCGCGGCGCGGTGCTGCCGCTGGGTGACCTGTCGGCGTACCGCGACTTCGTGGACGCCCGGGACGTGGCACGGGCCGCCGGACTCGCGGTGACCGCCGAGGGGCCCCTGCCGCCGGTGCTGAACATCGGTGGCGGACAGGCCGTGCCGGTACGGCGGCTGGTGCACCGTCTGGCCGAACTGGCCGGTTTCCGTGGGCGGATCGAGGAGAGCTCCGACGGCTCCGCGCGCTCGGCGGCGGTGTCCTGGCAGTGCTCCGACATCTCCCTGGCCGGCTCGGCTCTCGGCTGGCGGCCCGTCCACTCGCTCGACGCGTCACTGGCCGACCTGTGGGCGGCCACCGCGCCGCACGGCGTGAGCACGCAGGGCAAAGAGGGCGACAGCGCGCCGTGAGCCTCCTCGTCCCGCTGTACGTGCACCCCGCCGAGGACCCGGGTGCCTGGCACCGGCTGATCACCGCCGCAGACCTGACCTACGGCGTGGTGCTCAATCCGGCGAGCGGGCCCGGGACCGCGCCGGACCCCGCGTTCGCGGCCGCCGCCGAGGCGCTGCGCGCGGCGGGCGCGCTGCTGCTCGGGTACGTCGACACCGACTACGGCACCCGCGACCCGGACCTGGTCCTCGCCGAGTTCAGGCTCCATCGCGAGTGGTACGGAGTGGACGGCTGCTTCCTGGACCAGGTGACCTCCACCTCGGTGGACCTGCCGGCATGCCGCCGCCTGGTGCGCCGGGTCAGGCGGGCGGGGGCGCGGGCGGTGGTGCTGAACCCGGGGGTCCAGCCGGCCCCCGGCTACACCCGGCTGGCCGATCTCACCGTGACCTTCGAGGGCCCTTGGTCGACGTACGTCTCGGCCTTCACCCGGCCGCCCAAGGCGGGGAAGCCGGGGAAGGAACCGGCCGACCGGCTCTGCCACCTGGTCTACGGGGTGCCGGAGGCGCTCGTACCCCTCGCGGTGCGCACCGCGGCCGAGCGGGGGGCGGCGGTGTGCGGGCCGGTGACGGGCGAACTGCCCAACCCCTGGGCCGCGTTGTCGCCCGCACTCACCGGGAAGGAACGATGAGGAACCCCATGACGACTTGGCGGGCGGCCCTCGTGGCGCTGCTGACTGCGGCGGCGCTCACGGCGTGCGCCGGTGCGGCGGACGAGGACAGGGCGGGAGGGGAGGGCGACCGGTCCGTCTCGCCGGGCGCGGACACGCGGGCCCCGCACGCCTCGCGGACGCCCACGACCTCCGCGACCCACCGTCCGTCACCCGCGCCCGCGTCCTCCGCCTCCCCGACGACCGGACCGGCCACCCCGTCCGCGTCAGCGAAGGGCGGCTCCACCCGCTCCACCGGCTGGTGGCGTCCCGAGCCGGGACTGGACTGGCAGTGGCAGCTCGACGGCCGGGCCGACCAGTCGGTGGACGTGCCCGTCTACGACATCGACGGTTTCGAGAACTCCGCCGCCGACGTGGCCCGCCTGCACCGGAGCGGCCGCAAGGCGATCTGCTACATCAACGTCGGCGCCTGGGAGGACTTCCGGCCCGACAAGGCCGCCTTCCCCGCCTCGGTCCTGGGCTCCGGCGACGACTGGGACGGCGAACGCTGGCTGGACGTCCGGCAGATCGAGGTGCTGAGGCCGATCATGGCCAAGCGGTTCGACATGTGCCGTGCCAAGGGGTTCGACGCGGTGGAACCGGACCTCGTCGAGGCGTACAACAACGACAGCGGTTTCGACATCACCGCCGCCGACCAGCTCGCGTACAACAGGATGATCGCGAAACTCGCCCACGAGCGTGGCATGGCCGTGGGCCTGAAGAACGACCTGCCGCAGATCCCCGCGCTGCTGAAGGACTTCGACTTCGCGGTCAACGAGGAGTGCGCCGAGTACGACGAGTGCGGCGAGCTGACGCCGTTCGTCGAGGCGGGCAAGGCGGTCTTCCACGTCGAGTACGAGGTGCCCGCCTCCGACTTCTGCGCGGACTCCCGCCGACTGGGCCTGTCGTCCATGGAGAAGAAGCTCGAACTGGGGGTGTGGCGGAAGGCCTGCTGACGTGTTCGCCCTCGGGTGCGGACCACGGCGAGGTAAATCGGTGGGCCGCTGCGGGGGAATCTGCCACGATCACCGAATGGGCGCATTGGACGCAGTGGCGGACCGGGTCGCTGCCGGGGCCACCGTGACGTTCCGGCCCAGCGGCACCTCCATGGTGCCGCTGATACGCCACCGGCAGCAGGTGATCGTCGCTCCGGTCGACCCGTCGGCACTGGAGACCGGGGACATCGTCCTCGCCCGTGTCGCCGGGACGGTCCACCTGCACGTGGTGTCGTCCGTGGACCCCGCGAAGAGGCGGGTGCAGATCAGCAACAACCGGGGCCGCGTCAACGGCTGGACCGGCTACGCGCGCGTCTTCGGCATCTGTGTGGCCGTCGACGGTGTCGCCCGGAAAGGGGCCGTGGACAAGACGGTCGCGGCCGGCTCGAACGGCTCCTCCTGAACCTGACGCTCCAAGCCCGCGCTGCGGACCCCGGTGCGGCAGACCCCGGTGCGGCTGTCCGCCGGGGCGCGCCGCGGACTCGGGAATGCCCGCACGGGGCGGGGCGCCGACGAATCCGTGTACGGGAAACCAGTTGTGGCGATTCCGGGACATCCACCACGGGCGAATGCGGGCAGGCATGACGTCGACCATGGTTCCGGCGGCGATCAGCCGCAGGCCATCGAACAAGGCAAGGAGCGTTCTTTGATGCGTACCGACCAGAGGATCGGCGTCGTCCTCGCCGTCACCGTGCTGACGGGCGGGGCAGTGGGCGCGGGAGTCGTGCAGGCCTCAGCGGCGACGGGCCGCGCCGCCGCTCCCTCGGCCTGCCGCCCGGCCAACCACACGGCGACGATCGCCCCGTCGGACAGCTCCGCAGGTCACCGCCACTACCGCGTCACCCTGACCGCGCCGCGCGGGTACGAGCCGTGCGAGCTGGCCGGTTCGCCCACCGACGTGCGGTTCCTGGACCACGGTTCGGACAGCGGCATCACGGCGGGCACCTACGGCGACCAGGCCGGTGCGGTGACCTTCGGGCCCGGGCACCCGGTGCACTTCGACCTCCAGGTCCCGAACACCGGTCCGGTCACGTCCGTGGACGAGGCGTCGTTCACGCTCCAGGCTCCGGGCGGCGAGATCCCCGGCGCGTCCTTCGCGGAAGGGGCGTTCACGGTGGCCGACGGCACCCTCGTCGGACCGGTCCAGCAAGGCGCCTGACCTTCTTCCGTACACCGGTGGCGCTCTGCGGGCGAGCCCTTGGAACGCCACCGGCCGTGAGCCGGTTCATGTCGGTGTCACCCCCGGCGGTCCTTCACCGATCGCGCCGTGCGGGATGATCGGCCCATGAGCGAGATCGTCTTGATGTCGGATCCGACCGTCACCGCGATACCCGTCGCGGAGTGCGGGGAGCCCCTCGTGGACGTCCGTGAGGACGGCCGACTGCTGGTCGACACCCGCAAGCAGGACCCGGCGGACGCCTTCGCCCACCTGCGCGCAGGGGTGCTCCGGCGGCTGACGGAGGCGCAGGCGCTGCTCCCGCGGGGCCTGCGGCTGCTGTTCGTCGAGGGATACCGGCCACCCGCCCTCCAGCGCGCGTACTTCGAGGGGTACGCCGACAGGCTGAGGGCCGTCCACACCGACTGGTGCGCCGACCGGATCCATTCGGCCGCCAGCAGGTACGTGTCCCCGCCCGACATCGCCCCGCACAGCGCCGGCGCGGCCGTCGACCTGACCCTGGTCGACGCCGACGGCCGGGAACTGGACATGGGCACCCGGATGAACGCGGACCCCGAGGAGAGCGACGGCGCCTGCTACACCCATGCCCCCGGCATCGGCGCGGAGGCCCGCGCCCACAGGGACCTGCTGGGTTCCGCGCTCACCGCCGCCGGGCTGGTGAACTACCCCACCGAGTGGTGTTCCCAGTCAAGTTCTTGTGTTCAAGAATAGGAGGTCCTTCGAAGGGCCCCCAGGATGTGACTGGCGGAGCAGAGAGTTCAATCGGCGGCCAGAGCTTACAGCCGGGGTATCAGATCCAACATGACAGCGAGCGGCAGCGAAGGATTGGCGGCCGCCGCCTCCACCACCCGCCAGTCGGCGTCGGTGAGTAGTTCTTCGATGATCGGCGGCGGAAGTGCCGCATGGCTGGCGGCTATAGGCCTCGCCTGTGCGTCTGCCAGGCAGGCGAGCAGGGCCGGTGCCGACGCATCGCGGTGCCGGGCGATCTCGCGGAACGCCTTCTGCACCGATGGTTCGCGCCGGGCAAGGTCCTCCAGAAGTGCCGGAGTCGCGTCCGGATTGGCGGCCACCTTAGCGACAACCCGGACTCCGTGCCGGTCGAGCATGGTGCGCAGTTGGCCTTCCGAGAGGCCCGGGTGTGGAGCGATGGACTTGACCACTTTTGCGTCGGCGTCGGCGGCCAGCGCGTCGCGTACAGCGAGTGGCAGATCGCGGCGCTGGGCTATGAGCATCCGCGCGGCAGGGTTCGGTGATTCGGCCAGCTTCTCGACCTCGTCGGGGGATGCCGAGGCGATCCGCGGCAGTAGAGTGGCGCCGATCCTGGTAGCGCTGGCCAGGTAGGTCAGCACGTCGAGTGGTACGAGTGGGTTGTGGGCGAGCCTACGCCGCACTTCGTGGTCACGATCGGCTGCCAGCGCGCGGATCAGGGCGTCGTCGATCGCCGGATTCTCGGCGAGATCGGCTCGAACTCCGGGATTCGAATCCACGGCGAGCCGAGCGCAGACCTCCGATGGCAGATCGGGGCGGCCGGCGAGTGCCCGGCGCAACAGCAGCGAAGGGTGGCCGACGAAGCCGACAACGGCTTCGACAGGTGTGACCGGATTCCGAATCGCCATCTGCTGCGTCTCGTGCCTGGTGGACTCGTGGGAGCCGTTGCAGGAGGTGCCGGACGGCAGATCGCAGTCGAGTCGCGAGCATTGAGGATCGTGCACGAACGGCGTCTCTTCACGGTCGCAGACCAGGCACCGCTGTGCGGGTGGCAACCCCTCGCCGGTGAGTAGCGCCGCCAGTACGGCGGGTGGCGTCGCCTCGTTGGCTGCCACCGCGCGACGGACCTCGGCATGGGGATGCGCCGCAAGTCTGGTGGCCGTCTCCGGTGCCGCCCACAACGCGAGCTCCGCGACGACCTGTACGTCCGAGTCGGTGGCCAGCATCTCCACCACATCGAGCGGAAGGCCGGAGCAGGCGGCCAGCTTCTCCCGGCGCTCGACGACTGGATCTTTTGCGAGGCGGCGCGCCCACTCCGGGCGTCCGGCACACTCGGCAAGCAGGGCGAGCGCGACGTCCGGTTGCGTCGCGGGATCAACGTCTGCGGCGGTCAGCAGACCTGCGTACGCAAGCGACACAGCACTTTCCTCGACACGAGAGGCCAGCACCACCGCCTGCGCGTGGCTGAGGTCGGCCCGATGAGCGAGGTCTGCAGCGATCTCGGCATCCGCGACCGCGATCAGCCGGTCGACCAGCTCGGACGGCAGGCTTACGTTGGCGGCAAGCCCGCACAGAACATGGTTCACAGAGGCATCCTGCCTGGAACGCCAGCGAATGGCTCCTGGATTTCGATGCCCAGGTGCTACCGGTAGAGAAGTGGCCCGGACCTGCGGTCGGCGGTGCCCGTCTGGTCATTCTCCCTTCGGACGGAGGGGTACGACATTGGCTGGTGCCTCCGCCGAGCTCTCGATCAGATTGTGGCCCTGGCGAGTGAGGACGGCGTTGGCGAGTGCGAGCTGAGTGACTTGGTGCCGGAGCGCCGTGATTTCGGCTTCTGTGCGGCAACGGTTTCCTTCAGGTCGGACACCGTCTTGCGGAGCCGCTTTTCCGATTCCGGGGGTTGCTTCGTCTCAATGCGGACGCGTTCGTAGAACTCGTGCTTCAGGTCCGCATGGCGCTTTTGGATGGCCATGCGGTGAACACCGGCCTCGGCCGCGAGAGCGACGACGGTCATTGCGCCGTCGGAGACTGTAGGCCGGCCAGTGAGGAGCCGGTTGATGGCAGCGCGAATACGTGCGCGCACGTCAGTGGATTGCTCGGTCATGTCAGAGCCTCGGCGGGGTGAGCGGTGGCGTGGTGAGTGTCGGCGGTATCGCGATGCTGTTCCGCGGCGGCGCGGAGGCGCCCGGCCAGCGGCTGAGGGGCGTGCGCCGCGAGTTGGTTGAGGCGGTTGGTCTCTTCCACGAGTTCGTTCGCGTGACTGTCGAGGCGGACGGCGTTGCCGCAGCCGGGGCGGCAGTCGAACTGGTTCGGGGCGGTTGCGTCGGGGCCTGGTTCGCAAAGCGCGTTGTCGCGCTTGAAGACGCAGATCAGGGAAGCGTCGGGGTTGTCGAAGAGGACCAGGCCGTCGCGGGCCAGGTAGTCGGCGGCCTGTCTGGCGAACTTCTGAGTGACGGTACGGCCCTCGAACCGTGGCGCCTGGACGGCGGCGGTGAGCGCCCGTCGGGCGGCGGGTCCGGAGATCTTCTCGCCGGCGGCGAGGCGGTCCCGCAGCCGCGCGGCGGTGTCAGCGGCAGCCAGGGCGGTCTCGACGTCGAGGACGCTGTGGATGCCGCGGCGGCTTCGGCTGCCATAGCCGCTGGAGGTACGGGCGTCGAGGACGGTACGCATGTGGCCGTACTGGATCGCGAGCGCGACGAGCCCGCCAGGTCTGCGGGCGATGTGCCATGCCAGGGTCCGACGGAACCGCCCGAGCCCGATGGCGCCGTGAGGATCTTCGGGAACGCCCTGGTCCGGTAGCCCTTGGGATTCTGCTTCCCGGTTGATCCACGCGACGAAGCTCTCGATCCGCTGGTTCATACCGGCGTTCTTCAAGGCGCCGCTGAACTGGCGGCCACGGACAAAGTCGTGATGGGCGGAACTGAAGAGCAGCTCGCTCTCGGGGACGGTGCGTTCAAGGACTCGGATCGCACGGACGACCGGGGTGATGGCGACCCAGGGGACATCCCGTTCTTCACCGGCCGAGACGTGCCGGCCGTCGGCGTCGGTGACGTTCTTGTAGTGGTGACTGCGGATGAGATGGCGGCCGCCGTCTTCGGGGTCGGGGCAGCAGCCGAACCGCAGACCTTGTACTTCCTGCGGCCGCATGCCGGTCAGGTAGAGGCAGACGATCATCGCGGCGGTGGACAGGTGCCGCATCAGGATCGGGGCCTCACCGGAGATGAAATCGGCGAACACCTTTAGCCTGTTCCAGGCGGCTGTGGCGCTGTAGTGGCTGGTCCACTTCGTCTGCTGGGCAGCGAATACCACTGCCAGGGAGCGCTTCATCGGCTCAGGGACTGGCAGGCCGGAGAAGACGAAGTCCTTCCCGTGGCCAGCTTTGTTGACGATGGCGACCACCAGGCCGTTTGCGGCAAGCGGTGGCTCCGTCGTGAAGTCGGTCGGCGGCAGGACCGCCCGACGCCCGCGGCGGCTCATCGGCCGGCCACCGGCAGCCGGTCGACGATGACGTCAATGTCCTGGATCCCGGCTGACTCCTTCGCGAGCCGAGCGAACACGCCGTCGATGTTCTCGACCTCGCGGTCGGGCCCGTCGGCCTCGGCCGTCGCCAGGATCGATTCGAGCTGTAGATGTGCAACCGGAGCCAGGTAATGACGCTTGGTCGTCTCGACGTCCGCGTGCCCGAGGAGGGTCTTGACCAGCCACCAAGGATCACCGAACAGCATCGCGAAATCCCGGCGATCCGCTGCGGTCAATCCGAAGCGGGCGGCCTCCATCAGCTGGTTCAGCACGATGAGCATGTAGAGCGCGAAGGAGTGTCGGGTGGAATGCGGGGGCGCATACGGGGTCCGGCCCCGGACTTCTGCGGCTCGCAGGTTCCGGCCCACTTCCCGCTCCGCGGGGGTCAACAGAGCCTCTTCACAGCGCAGGTTCGCCGTGGTGAACACCGTGTTCCAACGGTCCGGAAGCATCGGCAAGCCCTGCTCGGTCAGCCACAGCCAGGCAGGCTCCGGCCCCTCCGGTCCCTCGATGAACAGCAACTGCCGCTCCCGCCAACCCAGATGAGTCAAGTACTGATGGCCCTCGACACCATCCCGATCGACCCAGAAGACCCGTGGCGCTCGGCCGCGAGTCACCTTTGTGACCAGACGCATCTGCGCGACCCGCTCGTAACGGCCCATCTGCTGCGCGCGCTTCACCGCCCAAGCGCGCTCCGACTGCACGTAGGTCTCGACCTGCCCCAGGGCGTCCAGCGAGGTGTAGAAGGTACGACCGTTCTTCGATCGGGTCACCGCCCCGGCGAGCTGGCCGTGCTGGAAGCGCCCGTGCTGCAACCGCTGAGCGGGCAGCTCGAACGTCAACAGCGACCCGCCTTCCTGCCGTCGGAGCCCCGAGCTCAAGGTGAACTGGACGAACGAGGTGTTGCGGGCCTCGGTCCGCGCATCCCATCCCCAAGTCGGTACCCCGTCGCGGCCGTGACCGCGCAGGCCGACGTCCGACCACAAGCTCTACGTACGCGGTGTCAGCCACGACACCCGGGCACTGACCGAGTCAGCCGCACGGTCCTCCCGCCGGGACGCGTCCACTGGCCGCGGGCTCACTCTTGCCCACTTGGACAGGCGGGTTAAGGCGGCGGCCTCACGGTTCCATTTCGACCCGCTCATTCGCTCCGGATTCTGCGGAGCATCACAGCGCCAGGTCCTGTAGTTCAGCAGGTCCTGCTCGGAGGCCCGGCGCCAGTCGATCCCGCGCGACGACAGCAACGTCAGGAGGATCCGAATGTCCGTGGCGTAGTTTCGCTTCGTCTCCCGCGCAAGGAAGCGGAAGTGCTTCGAGAGAACGAACTCCAACAGGTCGGAGTCGATGGTGAAATCTGGAGCGATGAAGACAGGATTACCCGGCATCAAACCGATCCGCTCGACCGCCGCGGGCACCCACACCACATGCCACTCACTCATACCTCCCCCTCCTTGATGCTTGAACACATCTCATCATCAGGGAAGTGGTGGCACTGGTCCTTCGGCGACCGGTACTGGGCACTGATCACGGGGGCGGCCTCGGCCGTGTACGGCCCGAAGGAGCCGGCCCGGACGGCCTGACGGACGCGTGGCCAGGAAGCCCGGTCGAGCAACCGGCCGTGGACACGCAAGTGACGGGGCCGCGCGGCCGAGCGGGGCCCTGAGGCATACCGACGAGGGAGAGACCTTTCCGATGCCCGTACCGACCGCACGGACCCTGCGTTCCGAACGCACCGGCTCCGCGTCCGCCGTGGGCGCGAACATGCCGCCTTTCACGTCCTCGCTCGTCAAAGCGGTGTTCAGGGACGTCACCCCGCTGCACGTCTCGCGGCCGGCCGCCCTCGCTGCCGCGGCGGTGACACGGACCGTCCTGACGGACCTGGTCGACGGCGCGCTGCGAGCGGCGGGGGAGGAGGCCCGGAAGAAGCTGCTTCCCGAGGACCTGGTGACAGCCATCGACCGGGACGTCGAACTGGAGGTGGGAGGTGCCTGGTACCACCACAGTCCTACGTTCAAAGGGCTGACCGGCGTCGTTCACGATGCCAGGGGTGCCGTCGTGAACGCCTCCGGGCGCAGCAGGTCGCGCAAGCACAGCGCTGTCGTGGGTGCCCACAGGTTCGAGGCCGCGATCAGGAGGCTGCTGCGCGACCGGGGCACCGCTGCCGTTCCGGCGATGGTCCGTGACCTGGACGGGCTCGCGAGCGTGTTCCTGACGGACCTTGCGCGGGACGCCGCCATGGTCGTCCGGGAGGGCGGGCTCAGACGGTTCGGCACGGTCACCTTGATACCGCCGGGCGAACCGGCCGAGCCGCGCCCGTCCGTACCGGAGTCCCTCCCGGCCCCGTCCACCCGTACGGGAGACGGACGGACCATCGGCAGGGACGACGTCCTGGCCGCCACCATGATCCAGTTGTTCGGTGGCGTCAGGCAGCGATCCCTCGCCGCGGCGCTCGAAGCGACAGGGCCCGGTGCGGGCGGCTGAGCGGGGCCACCGGGATCGCCGCCGGACGTGGTCACCGAGCGGCGCGACGACGGATCGCCTTGTCGGTGCCGCTGTTTAGGGTGAACCCGACGATCCATTCAGGGGTGAGGGGCGAACGCGTGGGCGACGGGATTCGGTGGCTGGTCGATCTGGAGCACTGGATGTCCAGCGTGGTGTTCGCGCGAGGGATATCGGCGCGGGAACTGGCGGTGCGGATGGGGGGCGAACGGGACGGCGGGACGGAGCCGATCACCGACGCCGAAGCCTGGGAACTCGGCGAGTGGTACCGGCCGGGCGAGGACGGCGACGGTGTCGTACGGGTCGGCGAGCATGGCGGCTGGTCGTTCGCCCTGGAGTACGGGGACTCGACGGGCGGGGACCTGCTGGCCGAGATCTCCCGTGAGGGCGCCGAAGCCGTCCACTACGTGCCGATGATGGAACACCCGCCGGCCACGGTCCACTACGCCCGGGACGGCGTGCAACTCTGTGGATTCGGGCTGGGCGAGGAGATCTGGCGCTGGGGACGGGAGCCCGACCTGCTGCTCGCCGACCTCGTGAGCGGGTCCGTGCTCCAGCCCGACGGGAAGACGTGCGTCGCACCCGAACGGGAGCACTACGCCGTCACCTACCGGCGCACCCTCGGCGTCGTCGAGCGGCGGTTCGGACTCTCACTTCCTCCGGTCTACCTCAAGGAGGCCCGCCTGCCGGCGTACGCGGTACGTGGCACCCCGGACATGCGTGTCCGGCTACTCGGGGGGTGACCGCCGAGTCCGGAGAGCCGCCGAAGCCCTCGGCCGGGGCCGTGCCCGGGCCCCGGCGGGGCGTGGGCCGGGCCGCCGGGTGCGCACACCG